>NZ_JAUTYT010000017.1:0-107872 GCF_041946075.1 Flavobacterium sp. LAR06
TTAGTTAGTTAGTTAGTTAGTTAGTTAGTTAGTTAGTTAGTTAGTTAGTTAGTTAGTTAGTTAGTTAGTTAGTTAGTTAGTTAGTTAGTTTTTATTTCTTTTTTTTAAGACTTTTTATTTTTGTTTTGGCCGGGGAGGTAGATTTGAGTTATTAGTTGATTTGAAGAGTAAGAATGATTAGTTTTACAGTTAAATTCTCAGGCTATAAGAATAAGAATAATACAGTGGCTTAATGAAAATAAGCATTTATTGTCAGAAAAGGTTTGACGACCTGCAGACTATAAAAGAGAATGTGTAATGTTTTGATTGTTAATTTTGAAGTACGGATTTATATTATGAAGGTGCTTTTACAAAGTTATTTTTCACTATTTTTACATACTAAATAATTAACATATGAAAAAAATAGTACTATTACTCGTTTTTTTATTATCTATTCTTCAGGCAAGTGCACAGGCTAGAGTTTTAAAATCTGTAAATGTGGCAGGTGATCTCGTAACTTTTGAATTAGATTGTACAGAAGAATTTCAGACACTCGCTAAAGGATTACGTTATAATATTTATCGTCATGAATTTAAAGGTCAGGAAATGAAAAATTCTTATCGATTGCTATTTGTTATGGATGGGTTTTATTCTAAAACACTAAATAGGGAAATGACTTTTTCAGCAGTATTAAGTAATGGAACTATAATTAAAGATAAAGAGATAATTGAAGATGATGGTTTTTTTGATGGAGCTTGTACTTTAAAAATTAAACAACCAAAGGCACTTTTGGAAGTTAATATTGATAAAATTATTATTCATGCCGATAATGATGTTATTTATACCTTAACTAAAGAAAATAAAGCTATTTTTAATAAAAATTTAAATGCAATTTTGACCGCCAAATAAATGCATAAAATATTGACATTGTTAAGATTTTTATTATCTCATATCAGTTATATATTTCATTAAAAATAATAGCAAAGATAGCGGGAGCATTCAATTATCTAACCACTTTATTGAAGATTATTATATGATTGTTGCGCTTGCATCTTGAGAATATATTAAAAATTATTTGACGTTTTGAAAACCTTTAGAGGTAATCATAAATTTTAAAGGCGCTTATAAAGTGCCTTCATCAGCAAACGAGTATTGGATTCGGAAGTTATAATTAATGAATCCGGTAATATGATATCAAGAAGTCTTTCGGCTTCTTTTACTTTTAGAGTAATCCGTTTATTGGATTCAGAAGCTGTAAGGTCTCTTGAAGGGATTGTGAATCATCATCAAAGATGTAGCATTTGTCTTAAGAGCTGAGGAGAATATTGGTCTAATGTCTACAACAGTTCCTGCAATTCCTCTAGAAGAGATTTCGTAAATTCCAAGTGCCTTGTGAGCTTGATTCATAAATAATACTTTGAACTTCCTTAAGAGTTCTACCTTATTATAATCCCAAGCTGTAAGGCGAGTTTGTATGCGTCTTTGGAGGATTTTATTTGTGGTCTTTCAGAGTTTTTTACTTTTCTTTGTAGATCAGTTCAATTTTCGATACAGTCTGTCAATTTTGATTTAAATTTCCATAATGTGTTATTTTAAATTAATTATGGAAGATCTGCCGTGAATTGCTTAGCAAGCGGCTTCATAGCTTCTAAGAAGAACTATTAAACGAGTGGCAAAAACATATTATATTTTGACAATACTACCCGAATTGACCCTTTAAGGGAATGATTTAATTCTTATCATCTTATATTATTGCCTTTTTCATAAGACTTAACGAGCATCAATATCTTAGTCTTGTGACAAAAAAGCAGGAGAGATTTTCATAACTAACATCAATATTAAAAATTGAATAGACAAAAAAAACAAACCTTTTACAGGCAACTGCAAGAATTTATCTACCCAATGCTTTAATTATTACTGGTTTGTTAAAATAGAGAAGGCATGGGGGGGGTACAGAAGTTCCTATCATTCGGAGTTGAATAGGGGAAGTGGTAGCAATTAGTAATGACAAATTCAAAAGACAATGTAAGTATTGGTACATCTTCTCCATCCAATACTCAGGGATAGCAAAGGGTTTTAGATGTTGCCGGCACCACCAATTCAAAAATAATAACCACATCAGATAATGCAAACTATTGAGTTGGGATGTTTTCTCATAGTACTTGGGACGGTGGTGGAGGCTTTATGGGTATAATAATCCGGGCTGTTTTGAGCCGATTCCGAATGTATTTGGAATACTGTAGCTTTCATTACCGCTGGCATCAATATATTGCTTTATGTGTTTGAGGTCTAAGCTAAACTCTGGATCTTGGGTATATTTTTTATTGGATTCCAACTCCTTTTAAAGAAGGCAGGTAATCTGATAATGACATCGTTTAATTTTCCGTTTAACCCACTTTTCGCAGCGGATGTTGCTTCTACTTCTTTTTCGTCGCAAGCTGATAGTGCGATTAAAAAACTGAATAGGATTAATTTTTCGGATTTGAGGATTTTTGTTTCATAAATAGTTTGGTTTGGTTTTCATTTATTTTAAAAGTTAATTATACGATTGGAAAGCACCCATGTTATCATGTATTTTGAGTTTAAATAACTGGTAATCAATTAAATACAGATTTCCTTCATAAAAAAATAGCAATGAGTTTAATTTTATTTCGATACCGTAATTGATATATGCAAATTTTTCAAAATACTCCTTTGCCCGTGCAACCACAAAATTGGCAGGAACAAAAGTGCATTGAACTCCCCCGTCTAAAATATATTGAATACCCTCAACAGGAAAACAACGTACCCCATTAACAGTCACTGTTTCAGGAATGGTTGACCAGATATTTCCGTCTTCATCCCTGAAAGTACATATCGATCCCGATGCTGCAAAAAAAGAACCATTGTCGGTGTTCAACAGATAATTTGGCTTGCCCGTTTTACTGATACTCAAAAGAGATATGGGGTATTGGTATTTTTGTTTAAATAGTTCTCTAATAGTTCTTCTTTGCTGCATAACAATAATCTATATTGGTATTTTTCTATATTGGCGTGTCAGTTAGTCTTGCCACTGGTTACCAAAGTAAGGTGTCAATTACTTGGTAACGTTTGTAGATAAGACATATAATTATCGTATTAAGACAATTTTTCAGTAGTTGATTGGATTTCTTACAATAGTAAAATACCTAAAGTAAAATACTGGGTATTTTCAAAAGCATATTTTTTTTAGAAAGATAGCCATGACCAAACATTAGAAAAACATGTTGTACGTTACGTTAAAGAAGGAAAAATTAAGGTAATGCCTAAAAAAATATGGAGTCTGATAATTCGGTAATATCATAATTTAAAAACAGATCAATTCGGTAAGATTAGGTATCATCAATATATCAGGCATCAATAGCTTTAAATCCTTCGAACTCATGTTTGAGTTAGACAGATCTAATTTTGTTAGCCCCATTAACTGGGTCTTTAATATTTGTTCAGTAACTTTTCTAAATTCTTCAAAACTACTCATATATTTTAATTTTTGTCTAATTGCTTTTTGTAATCTATGCTTTTTTTAAGTCCTATGACTCTAATGTAAGCTGAAACAGAATCCTGAAATCAAAAAAAAACATCTTTCTGGCAAGCGCATATTTCTTTAACAGACATGCAGCCAATATAATAGCTTGTTTTTTCTCTATAATTCTATTGGCAATCTTCGTCTGAGAGCTATCAATTGTTACTATACAACATTCTAAATTTAAAAATTCAGCAATTTTAGTATTACTGTTATTTCATTTGACTTTTCATTCATATGTTTGCCAAAAAACATATTGCTTTGATAGATTAAGCGCCTTACCATGATCAAGCGTGAAACAACAAAAAAAAAACTTTTTTTTAAGGCTCAGCTTTACAATTTATTAGGTTGAGGGGTAATTCTCAAATACGGTTTGATTTGTAGATGCCCTTTAGGAAATTTGGCAGCAATATCACAATTAGGAATTGATGGCGCAATCACTACATCTTGTCCGTCTTTCCAGTTTGCCGGAGTTGCTACATTGTACGCAGCGGTCAGCTGCAGGCTGTCAACAACACGTAATATTTCATCGAAATTTCTTCCTGTTGACGCGGGATAAGTCAATATAAGTTTTATGCTCTTGTCCGAACCAATAACAAAAACAGAACGCACGGTGAATTTATCATTAGCATTTGGATGAATCATATCATAAAGAACTGCAATTTCTCTGCTTTGGTCAGCTATTATAGGGAAATTAACAATTGTATTTTGAGTCTCATTGATATCTTTTATCCATTCGAGGTGAGACGCCAATCCATCAACACTCAATGCTATAACTTTTGTACCTCTTTTAGCAAACTCAGGATGATATTTTGCTACTGTTCCCAGTTCTGTAGTGCAAACTGGTGTAAAATCTGCGGGGTGGGAAAACAAAATACCCCAGGAGTCTCCCAGCCACTGATGAAATTGAATCGGTCCGTTAGTTGTTTCTGCTTTAAAGTCCGGAGCTAAATCCCCTAATCGTAATGTAGACATAATTTTATTTTTTAAAGTTAATAAGTTACGTTTTATTAATGCAATTATCCTTCTCGGAATTTGGAACCAATACTTCCTTAAATTACTGGTCGGTTTTAGTGTAAAATATAAAACATTCAGAACAACAGGTGATGTATTTGCGTCTGCACTTCCGGAACTGAATTTTTAAAATCACACAAAATATTTTTAAAAATTGCTTTCATTAGGTTTGAATAATACTCAAAAAAAGACTGCTTTTTTTTATTTTTTGACTATTGTAGGGTAGTTAAAATTTAAAATAAACCAACATGCCCGTTAGATAAGAAAACATAAATTAGTTTTACAAAGTTGAATACCTGCAGCTAAAAGCCGATTGCTCAACTAACTGGGAATGTGGAGTAAAATAAATGCAATAAAAATAAAAGATACAGCTTTAAACGCCATTAAAATAACACAAAAAGGCTTATTTGTATTATTCCGTTGGTCTGATGACTTTGAATTCCAAAGTGGTTACCAACCGCATTCATTACCATGTGCTTCAATAGCTTAAGACCGTGATTACTGAAGTAAAACAGAAAAAAGAAACTTGTGAGCACTAGAAATATAATTAGTTTTCATATTAACTTAAAATTTAACCAGCAGAATAAGTGATGGCTTAATTTTTCAATGATTACAATAAGGTAGTTGCAAGTAAAAGGAGGCCAGGGTGAAAGGTTGTTATCACAGGGTATATCTTCTTCTTTGTGTAATTTTGATGTAAGGGTGCTTATGTCTAAAAACATCCCCTGATTGTCTTGACAATCAGGGGATGTTTTATAAGTCAGGGAAATTGCTGTTTTTTATTCCCGATCAGGGGGGAGCTAGGGCTTACTTGTAAAAAAAAGACCAATCTGCATGAAAGTCACCTTGTATTCATTGAATGATCTGCAAGTGTATGGTATCTTTTACAACCATGTCCCCGGACCGGGATGGAATTTATCAGTAGTTGGGTGGGTATTCAAAGCGGTAGTTGTTGTAGTTTGCAAATCAATTGTCCGGAACCTGTGGAAAACTTGATGCCATAAGTGTGGTTATTTGTTGTCTTATGTATTTAATAATAATAATAATAATAATAATAAAATAAGTTTTATTTCGCAAAGAAACCATTTGAAGGAATTACATTTCTAAAAGGTTAAGATTGAATTGCATGAAGATGAGTGTATTGTTCTAAGCTGTAAAGTAAAAATACTTTTGACTTATTGTATTTTTTTTATGTCTTACAGGATTTGATTTTAAGATATAGTGAATTTATATTTGGTAATAGCTTATTTTTCTTACGACAGGATAGACTGCTTTTGTTTGGATGAGTATATATTTATCAAGGATTATAGTGTTAATGTACTTTGTAATTATATCGTCAAGCATAAAAACGCTTTTCAAGATCAATTAAAGTTTTAAGTAAGAAATATTTTTTAACCATTAAATTTATTTATTATGAAAATCAAATTAAACAATCTGTTTTTTTTATCTTTTATGCTCTCACAGTTAAATGTACAGGCGCAAACTCAGATAACACCGGCTGAGGTAATTGCTATGTTTAAAAATTTTAGAAGCTACCCCAATTATGTAATGGTAGCTGCACATAGAGGCTATTGGAAAGACTCGCCTGAAAATACTAAACCTGCTTATGATGCGGCAATAGCTATAGGGGCTGATATGGTAGAACTTGATATAAGGGCGACTTTGGATGATAGCACTATGGTATTTCATGACGCATGCTTAAACAGGATGACAAGCAGTAGTGGTCCATTAAACACAAAAAAATATGTTGATATAAAAGATTTGACGCTAAAAAATCAATTGGGAGAACAAACTACTTATAAGATGCTTAGAATGAGGGAAGTGTTTACTTATTTAAAAGGGAAAACTGCCATTAATCTTGATATAAAAGATAGTGGAGATGCTTATTTAAGGGCGTTAAAAAAATGTCTCGTTGCTGCAAAACAGATTGGTGTCTTGAATCAATTGGTCGTTAATGTTTCAAATACAGTAACTCAACAACAACTGATGACTGCATTGACAGCAGTAGGAGTTACCCTGGATGATTGCATTTTTGTACCAATTATTTTTAGAAATATGGATTATGCAACTATAATTCAAAGTTATTTAAGCACAAAAAAAATATACGCTTTTGAGCTTATCTGCAAGCAGGACTCGGATCCCTTGGTACCTTACATTAAAATAATTAATGACGCAAATGCATGGGAAGGCACCTATTCATTTTGGCCGGAAGCCCCAGGAGGAGTAGTAGCTGAAGACCCAAAAACCTGTGCAGAAGTGATCAGGCCATATTATTTTACCAATGATGGCAGTACCAGTCCTATGAATGATGGTAGAGGGGACTGGGACTGGCTCATGGCAAAAGCCACACCAAATTTTGTAGTATCAGACAGGCCTGACTTGTGGATTGATTATCTTACGGGCTTAGGCAAAAGGAAAAAATGATTTCTTTAGTTATCGCAACAGCTTAGTCAAATAGTAATCATTAATAAATTAATAAAATGAAAAATTTATATAAATTAAATCCTGTTCTTATTGTAACACTTTTACTTTACTGCAGTTTTTTAAAAGCACAGAATTTACCTTCACCGATTCGCTATTACCCGTTGGACCACTTTAATGGTGAGGAAATTATTAATGGGAAAAATGGAGAGGTTAGAGGCAATTATGGCCTGGCTACAGACAGATGGGGGAATGATGGAGGGGCAATAAGTTTTTCTTATGTAGCGTCCTATATTAATACGCCGGCTTTTTTTACTCCCGCTGAAATTCCAAATAAACGTTTTTCAATTTCTTTTTGGACAAGATTGGATAAATCTTCACTTAGAAAGACTGATGAAGTGGCTTTTTCTGCAGAAGACAACAATCATAATTTTTCCCTATTTGGACTCACTGCGGATAAACTAAACAGGATGGTAATTAATCGCTATGTCCCAAATAATTCACAGCAAAGCATAGATTATGGTTTGCCTGTTGCCGGATTTAATGTCTGGCTTTGGGATCCGGTTACTTTTGGGGCTAAAAGCCCTCTTATAGATGGCTGGTGTTTTGTCACTCTTTCCTGTAATAAAAATTCCACAAGGGTTTATATAACAGATCTGAAAGGAACTACAGTTTGGGCAACCAATTATTTCCCTCCGCAAGATCTCACTACAGCCACTAATTGGTCGATAGGTACCCGATCAAATCATCAAGAAAGTTTTGGAGTTATGGATGATTTTAAAGTTTATGCAGACAGTCTTAGTATTGATCAGGTAAAAGCACTTTTTAAAAAAGAAACCACTCCTGCCGATCCTATAGATAAATATGCTGTCTATCGTCTCAAAAATATAAAGTCAGGAAAGTATTTGGCAATTGATTATGATAATGGTTATACTAAAGCTATCATAAGAGAGGAAAATAATGCTGGAGCAAACTGTCTTTGGTCGATAGATTTTAATTCTCCAGATAAAAATTTTTATATTACCAATGTTATTTATAATCAACCTTTAGATCTATATCAATCAAGCACAAGTGAAAATGCAGCAATAGGATCCTATTATTTTAACTATCATACCAATCAAACCTGGACATTTAGGCAAATGGCTCTTGGTACTAATATCTATAGAATAAGAAATAATGCAGCTATTAGTAAATGTATGGCCATAAGCAGTATTTCAGAAAATGCGACTATTACCAGCCAGAGTGATAAAACAGACGGAGTTGATAAATGGATATTAGAAAAAGTAGATCTTACACCGATAACCAAAGGTACATACAGACTAAAAAACAGAGGAGTCACTACGGAAAACCAATATTTAGGGCTTGCTACATACAATAAAGGTAATGATATCATTACACAAATGAAAGATGAAAATAGCGCCGGTCATACTGTTTTGTGGAAAATAGAGCCCACGGGAGACAGCTTTTATAAATTATCAAACAATTATGATAAGGTGTTAGATCTTCAACATAGTGATTGGTGGGACGGAAAGCCAATTCAGCAACATGACAATAATAATTCAAATGCACAACGGTGGTTTTTCTGGAAAGATACCGAAGGATATTACAGGATAGCAAGTAAACTAACAGGAAAGTTTGCTGTGGTAGCAGATCCAAATGTAGCCAATTCACAAGTGTATCAACATGGGATAGCGGCGAATAATGCACAATGGCAATTTGAAAGAGTAGATCTTCAAGCTTATTTTTCACCTGATTATAAATACCAAATAAAAAGTTGGGATCTTAATGCATATGACTCGCCTCCTAGCAATGAAGTTCAAGGTACTCCCTCACCTATTCTAGATTATGAACATTGGAAAATGCGTGCGGTCGATGATGGAGGATTTGGAGGAGGACTTTATACGGTGAAACTTGATTATTTTCCTGATAGTAATACATGGAATGTAAGAGGGGCTAGTTTTTACGATAATACTAATATTATATTGTATCCTTCTTCTGGCTCTGGTCATACCAATGAACAATTTCTTATTTTTAAAAATTCAAAAGGGGCTGTTAGAATAGTAAATAAAAATTCTGGAAAGTTCATAGCATTCGGTAATGCCGAAGGTACGGGCGGTAGGTATTATTTAAGACAATATTCGTCAGTAACAGACGATAACTATCGATACAGTTGGAATATTAATCCAGTATGGTCAACAGCAAAGACAGCAAGTTCAAAAGATATTAAAAACACATCTGATGGTTTTAAAGTTTATCCAAATCCATCTCACGGAGAGTTCACTGTTGAATTTTCTTTAGAGCAGGATTCTAAATTAAGCTTAATGCTTTTTGATGAACTGGGCAAGACTATTTTTACAGAAAACAGAAAACTAAGTAAAGGAGGGCAAAATATCACAATGCGAATTCCTTCTACCGTTAGTAAAGGAATCTATTTTTTAAGGACAGTTAACGATATTACAGGTGAAATAGTAAGTACAAAGAAAATTGTTTTAGTAAAATAGTAAATATAAAGGCAGATTACTCAAATCGAGTTTATCTGCCTTTACCTTATAGCATGAAAAAAAAATGACCCAATTTTAATACTGGCTATAAATAAACAAAAACAGCACGAAGTTTTTAGTAAATTACTGGCTGAAATTTTTTATGTTCAAGCATTAAATTTAACGAGGCAAGAAACTATATTTTTTGAAAAATAGAAAATAGCATATAATATCTTTAAATCTAGCTCTTAGAATAGTATATGATTGAGATTTTAAAGTTTTTACAGTTTGAAGTTTTATATCGAGTATTTCGGCTATTTCATTGTTTTTTAATCCTTTAAGGCTTAATGTTATGATTTCCTTTTTTCTCTTAGGTAGTATTTCTATTATTTGATATAATTGTATTGCGGTTTCTTCTTCCAGGACTTGTTTCAAAAATAAATTATCATCCTCGAGTATTTCTAAAGCATTAGAGGCATATTTTTGCTTTATTTTTTCATGCTTAATAATATTATAGCACTTATTTCGGGTAGTTTTATACAAATATGTTTTTAAAGAAATTTCATCTTGGAAAATACGTTTTTTTTCCCAAATGTTAATAAATATATCCTGAATTAAATCTTCACATTCCGTTCTTGAAGATAAAAATCGATTTGCATACATTAATATAGACTTATAATATAAATCAAATATTTTTTTTAAATCATTTTCTGTAAGAATCGTATTCAATTTAATTTATTTTAATTAGAAAAAGTCTAAACAATAATAAAGTAGTGATGTAAATATATAAAATCTAATGAATTATAAGTGCTTTTTAATATAGAATATTTATCAAATATTTGTCAATTGGCTAAATTTTTATTGTAAATATAAATATATTAGGATTTTTAATATATTTCATAAATCCGCGACTAAATCTTACAAAAGTAAATAGAACCTAAAAAAGATATTCTGGATTAGCTTCAAAGCTTTTTTAATCTAGTATCAGGACTATTAATTATAAGGGAATTGACTACTTCGAATATTTTGAACTGTTTAATCATTAAATCATCTTTACAGTAAAAAAAGATTTTAGATATCATTTTTGAAAAAAAAACGAAAAAATCTTAATTTAAAATAGTACCAATTTGTTTTTCAGTTGTTCTTTAATAAAAACACAACGTGATATGAAAACATTTTTTGACATCTCAAAACTTATTATAAAAAAGAAATTAAAATTTTTATCGCAATCAGAAAAATTACAATTAAAGCAATTTAAGAATAAATATCCTTTTGTTGACAATATAGATTTTAACTATATTGTTAAAAACATACATCAATATAAAGAGATCAATAGCAATAAATCCTGGCAGGCAATATCCAAAAGAATAGAAAATAATTCCAAGAAATCATTATATCAAAAAATACAGCCTGTCTTTAAATATGCTGCCATATTGATTTTTGCTATGGGTTTATTTTATTTGGTTCTCACTCGTTTAGATATATTTACTTTTTCAAAACAAAATATACCGGATAATCTAATTACGCTTAAATCTGAAAACGGTAGAATTCAAACAATTCTTTTAGATCAAGAGCAAAAAATTAAAACATCAGGTGAGGGTTCGATTAATGTCAAAAAAAACAATACCTTAATTTGCGAGAAAAATTTAAAATCCGATAAGCTTGTTTATGATGAATTAAATATTCCTCACGGTCAAAAAATTAAAATTGTATTGTCTGATGGAACCAAAATTCATCTTAATTCTGGTACAACGTTAAGATTTCCAGCAACATTTATAAAAGGGCATTATAGAAAAGTCTATTTAACCGGAGAAGCTTATTTTGAGGTTTCAAAAGACAGACTACATCCATTTATAGTTCAATCTAATAATTTAGAGGTTAAAGTTTTAGGTACCAAATTTAATGTTTCGGCATATAAAGAATCCCCAATTGTAAATACGGTTTTGGTTGAAGGTTCCGTTGAGCTTTTTAAATCAAATAATTCCCAACAAAAAGCACTTCTTTTTCCTGGAGAGAACGCTTCCTGGAAGAAATCAGATAGCCACATTGTAATTAATAAAGTTGATGTCAATGATTATATTGGTTGGATAAATGGACAATTGATTTTTAAAAGATTATCATTTAAAGATATTTCACAGAAGCTGGAACGAGCATATAATGTTTCAATTACTAACAATAATGCAGAATTGAGCACTGAAATCTTTAGTGCATCATTTAATCAAAATACTGATAAAATTGAAAATATACTTTTCTATCTAAGTAAAACCTATCATTTTACCTATATAATAAAAAACAATCAAGTCATTATTAATTAACTAAAACGAAAAAATATGAAATAAAAGAACAATTAAAAAAATCAAAATTCAGGGAATCTGGAACATCCCCTGAATAAAATTGATACTAACCTAACCTAAGAGCTAAATTAAATAACTAAACAAAAGTATGAAAAAAAAAATCACAAAGGGATTGGTGCGTCCGAACCTTTTTAAAATCAGCTTAAGAATGAAATTTACAACATTTTTGTTGGTAGTTTCTCTTTTTGAAATGCATGCAAACATCTATTCTCAGAATACTAAAATTTCTATGACTTTAAAGAATGTCAGTGTAGAAACTGTTTTAAAGGAAGTCGAGTCTAAAACCGAGTACAGGTTTATATATAACAACAAAGGAATTGATCTTGAGAGGAAAATTTCATTTAATGTAAAAAAAGTAAGTGTAAAGGAAATTCTGAAACAATTATTTAAAGATACTAAAATTGAATTTGTAGTGTATGAAAACAGGCATATTCTCTTATATTTAAGAAAAGATAAGAACGAAACTTTTTTTCCAATAGAACGACCTGAAATATTAAAAGAAACAGTGATAAAGGTTTCAGGAAAGGTCATAGATGAAAAGGGACAACCGTTATCAGGCGTAAATATAAAAGCTAAAGGAACCAGTATTTCTACTCAAACTGACGCTGAAGGGGGGTTCTCACTAAAATTACCGGATAATGTTACCACGCTAATTGTAAGCTACATAGGTATGGAATCCCAAGAAGTGAAAATAGTGGGTGATGACCTTGTTATTATTTTACGTGAAGAAGGTCAAAAAATGGATGAAGTTGTAATAATTGGTTATGGTAGTGCAAAAAAGAAAGATCTAACCACAGCAATAGGAAGTGTAACTGCCAAAGATTTAGAAAATCAGCCGGTGGGGAATATTTCTGAGGCCATCGTTGGCAAAATGGCTGGTGTAAATGCGGTACAAGGGTCCGGAAAACCAGGGGGATCGCTTGATATTAGAATAAGAGGTATTGGTACTATTACAGCTGGCAGTGAACCTTTGTATGTAGTTGATGGAATTCCATTGTCTTCAGGCTCTTTAAGCACCATTAATACTAACGATATAGAGTCAATTGAAATTTTAAAAGATGCTTCTTCTGCTGCTATTTATGGATCCAGAGGTTCTAATGGTGTTGTAATTATCACCAGTAAAAAAGGAAAAAAAGGAAAAACTACTATAGGTTATAATGGTTTTACCGGTATTCAAAGCTTAAGTAAAAAAATAAAAATGCTGGATGCCTACCAATACGCCGAATTAACTTTAGAAGCTAGAAATAACAGTTATTCAGATGCCTTGAATGCTATCAACAAAGGAAGATTAGGTTCTGGTCTAAGTCCAATATCGTATAATTTTCAGGATGATAATGCAACCAGATTAATAAAAAGCAACAACAATCTTAACACTATAGTGCCTACAGAACTTATTCCTTATTTGAATGGCGTAAAAGGTTTGACAAATACTGATTGGCAAGACGAAATTTATAGAGATGCCTTAATTCAGAACCATACCATTTCGGCTTCCGGAGGTAGCGAAAACATGAAATATTACACCTCATTAGAGTACTTTGGACAAGAAGGAATTGTAATTAATAGTGATTTTGAGCGTTATGGGCTAAAACTAAATTTAGATGGATATAAAGGAAGTTTTAAGTATGGAGTCTTAGTTAATCCCACCTATACAACCGAAAATATTGTAAATACCGACGGAGCCTTTAATTCTGAAGGTGTAGTAGCATCTGCTCTTCATTATTCTCCTATATTTACAGTCTATAATCCAGATGGTTCTTTCAACTTTGCTCAAAATAATTGGAGTGCTGATACACAAACCGTATTGCCTGATGGCAAGGTAGTTGTTGGTAATGCCCAGACTCAGGCGTGGAACCCTGTAGCATTGGCTACTTTGACAGAAAATAAAGCCAGGAGATTACGAGTTTTATCTAATTTTTACCTGGAGGCTGAATTTGCAAAGGATCTTAAATATAAAATTTCAGTTGGCTTGGATGCTTCAAATAGAACTCAGGACTATTTTCATCCTTCAACAATTCCTTTAGCCAATACATCTGGAAATCCTGAATCGATTGCTTATGCCTGGTCTAAATCTGATAATGAATTGAATTGGGTATTGGAGCAGACCTTAAATTATACTAAAAAATGGGAGAATCATTCTTTAAGCGGTTTGGCTGGGTGGACATTACAGAAGAATGTTTTTGATAATAATTATGTATATGCCGGAAGAGGTTTTATCTCTAATGATATTCATACTGTAAATGCGGGTATTGTAACAGATGGGAGCTCCATAAAATCAGAATTTTCGTTAGCATCGGGGCTTGCCAGGCTTCAATATAATTATAAAGGAAGATATCTTGCATCAGCAGCTTTTAGAGCTGATGGAGCTTCAAGATTTGGAGAGGACCACAGGTGGGGGTACTTCCCTTCGGCTTCCGTGGGATGGAAAATTTCTGAGGAAAATTTTTTGAAAAATGTAAACTGGATCAATGATTTAAAATTACGATCCAGTTATGGAGTAACCGGCAATTTTAATATCCCCAATTATGGATCACAAGGCGCAATATCAAATTATGGTTACATTTTGGGTGGTGCAAATGCAGGAGCTGTAAATGGCGCTGCGCCAAGCAGCAAACCGAATCCTGATCTACGTTGGGAAAAAACAAATCAAGTCAATTTTGGTTTAGATTTTGCCGTCCTCAAAAATGCATTAACACTAAATGTTGATATTTATAACAGTAATACTTCGGATTTATTATTAAATGTACCTATACCTATTTCTACAGGATATTCGTCCGAACTGACAAATATCGGAAAAGTAAACAACAAAGGAATCGAAATTAATCTTGGCATCAATCCAAACTTAGGGAATTTGAAATGGTCAACAAACATAAATTTTTCTAAAAATATAAATGAAGTAAAAGAATTAGGGCCAGGCAATGCTGATATCATTAAAACAGGTAGTGTAAGCAATGCTTATTTTTTAACACGTGTTGGGCAGCCAATAGGTTCCTATTATCTTCCGGTTGTTTTAGGGGTTTTTAAAAACCAGGCCGAAATAGATTCTTACCCTCATTACATCGATACACCATCAAATAATGATTTGGCAACAACAAAACCTGGTGATTTTAAATTTAAAGATGTTGATGGCGACGGAGTTATAGATTTGACAAAAGACAGAGAAATAGTGGGGAATTATTCACCCAAATTTACTTACGGATTTTCAACTTCATTGGCTTACAAAAATTTTGATTTCGCGGTAGCCATACAAGGGGCTTATGGAAATGAGATTTTAAATCTTTCCAGAAGATATTTCTACAATCATGAAGGAAACATGAATAATTATGTTGGGGCACTTGATAGATGGAAAAGCGAATCTGAGCCAGGCAGTGGCTGGAATGTTCGTCCAAACAGGGTGGCAAAAGGTTTAAATGGAACCACATCGACATGGCATGTTGAGGATGGTTCTTATTTGCGAATTCGTAATGTTACAATTGGTTATAATATTCCTTTGAATAATACTTCGTTTATAACAAAGACTCGTATTTATATTTCTGTTCAAAACCTGCACACCTTTACAAAATATCAAGGATATAATCCAGAAGTAAGCAACAATTCGAATGCTACACAGAGCGGAGAAGATTATGGAGTATATCCATTGGCTCGTACTGTTAGTATGGGATTAAATTTAACTTTCTAAACTATCAACCATGAATACAATCTATAAAAACACGAATTATATATTCTCGACCAGCAAAAAAATAATTTTCTCGCTATCATTAAGTGGTTTATTTTTATTTCAGACTTCTTGCACTGATTTTTTGGACTTAAAACCAATCGATACTCCTACAGAAGATACTTTTTATAATAATGAAAATGCTTTACAAGCTGGAGTAATTTCATTATATGATGGCCTTCAATCCGGCTTAATATATGGAAGTACATATTTAACTGTAGCAGAAGTAAGGGGTGATAATTTAACTGATAATAATCCTGGTGCCGCTGGTGGTGTTCGTTACCAGATTGAGTCGTTTTCTGAAACTTCGGAAAACAAAAATCTCTCTGATACCTGGCAAGGCTTTTATACCGTAATATATCGTGCGAACATTCTCCTTGACAAAGCGCCAAATGTAGCTATGGATGAAACTAGAAAAAGAGAAATTCTGGCACAGGCCAAATTTGTCAGGGCACTTTCTTATTTCAATCTAATTCAGTTATTTGGGAAAGTACCTTTGATAATTACTGTACAGACCACTGCTCAAGCCAGGGATAATCATCGAGCAAACATAACCGAAATCTATACTCAAATTGAATCAGACCTTAAATCAGCGACAACCGATTTACCCCAAGTGTGGACTAAAAATGCAGATATAGGAAAAGCAACAAATCTGGCAGCTTTAGCATTGCTGGGCAAAGTGTATTTGTATCAAAAAAAATATAGTGAGGTTAATGCAACTCTTGAACCATTAGTAGCTTTAATAAATGCTAAAACTCAACTTTCTTTGGTTCCACAAACAAGTACTTTCCCCAACGGGATAAAAACTAGTAAAGACATTATTTTTGGTATCTATTATCTTGCCGGAGGAATTGGAGAAAGCGCCAATATCAACAATCGTTATAGAAATCAAGACAGTAATAATCTAATTGTGCTTCCTCAGTCTCTTTATAACAACAGTGATAACAGAAGAGCCTTGGTAGTGTCTCCTTCTTCAGGAAGCCGGCCTGGCAAATTTAATGCTACTACTATCGGTACAGAATCAAATGGAGATTTTCCTGTTTTAAGATGTGCTGATGTTATGCTGATGTATGCAGAAGCTCAAAATGAAATTTCATTTCCTAATGCCAAAGCATTAACGGCTTTAAATGCAGTTAGAACCAACAGTCAAACTACTACTTATACCAACACAACTCTGGTTTCCCAAGATACTTTTAGAAAAGCTGTCTACTTGGAAAGACGTTTGGAACTGGCGCTGGAATGTGATCGTTGGTTTGATATTATCAGGACTGGACAAATGAAAACAGTTATGCCGGAAATCCCGTCATTTAGAGCAATTTATCCAATTCCTCAAGTAGAAATTGACAATGTGAATGATAAAACGGGTTGGCAAAATGAAGGTTATTAATTTATTTTTCATATTAATATCACCTCTATAAAGATTCTTCCTTACTGCAAAAAAGTAATGCAGTAAGGAACATCCAAATGAAAGTACAGTCCTAGGCTTTAAGTCTTTCAAATTACTTCTATTTCATTAATAAAAATTCAAATTAAACTTTATACTTAATTTGAATAACTGCGCTTATGTTATCATAAAAGTAACAACAATCTTGTATTATAAATATAAATTAAAATAATAATGACTTTAAAAAGAAACTATTTTTGTGTGTTTTTAATAATTGTTTTGTCATCTTGTTCTTCTATTGAAAAAAAGGTTACAACTATACCTGAGGAAAATTTAAAAAAAAATATTGTACTGTTGCAAAATCCTGCATCCAAAAATATTATGGTTGCTGCACATCGCGGTGATTGGAGAAATTTTCCAGAAAACTCCATTCCAGCTTTACTGAGTTCCATTAAAATGGGAGTTGATATAATGGAATTGGATCTTAACAGAACAAAAGATGGTCATCTTATTGTTCTGCATGATAAAACCCTTGATCGCTCTACTACTGGAAAAGGCAAGCCTCAGGATTACACGTTGGAAGAAGTAAAAAAATTCCGATTAAGAAACGGAATGGGAAGAGCAACAAAACATCTGATTCCAACTTTTAAAGAAATGCTTCTGATTGCTAAAGGGAAAATACTAGTTGATGTTGATAAAGGATATGAATATTTTCCGCAAGTGATTAAGGAACTTAAAGAAACAGGAACATTAGACCAGGCAATCATAAATATTATAACTGAAAACCCTTATTATTCTGATGTTATAAAAAAACATGGTCACTTTGATGAGGATGTTTTTATAATGCCTATTCTTGATTTAGAAAAACAAAACATTCAAGAAATTATTGAATCTTATAGCGTACATAAAAATACTATTCTTCAACCTGTATTTGAAGTCGATTCTTACCCACTTATCTCTACTTTTCCAGTCTTAAAAAATAATAATGGAATTTGGATAAATAGCTTATGGGCATCCTTAAATGGTGGGCATGATGATGAAATTGCAGTAGAAGATAATAAAAAAGAAGAATCTTGGGGGTGGATAACAAAACAAGGGGCAACTATTATCCAAACTGATAATCCTAAAGAACTATTAGAATATTTGCGTGAGAAAAAACTTCATAATTAAAAGAACATGAGACAAGTTATAACCACTTATTTGAAATCAAAAAAAACGAATAAGGAATTCATTTTTAAAAGATGGCAGGTCTTTTTTACTGCAATTATGGGATATAGTTCTTATTATGTTTGCCGATTGTCATTTAGTATAGTTAAAAAGCCATTAATTGATACAGGCATTTTTACAGAAACTCAAATGGGAATAATTGGTTCTGCATTATTTTTTAGTTATGCAATTGGAAAATTTATAAATGGATGTATTACAGACCGAGTAAATTTAAGAAAGTTCTTTGCCCTTGGACTATTTCTTTCTTCATTGATTTGTTTAGCTATTGGATTTACTGAAAATTTTGTGGCTTTTGCTGTTTTGTGGGGGCTATTAGGTTGGTTTCAGAGTATGGGAGCAGCTCCTTGTGCTGTTATTATTACGCGGTGGTATCATGACAAAGAAAGAGGCACGTATTATGCTTTTTGGAGTGCAAGTCATAGTTTAGGTAAGGCTATTACTTATATAATTGTTCCAGTTGCAATTGCCACATTAGGTTGGCAGTGGGGATTTTGGTCTGCCGGTTTTTTAGGTCTTTTTTGCACAATTTATATTTTATATTTTTTGTATGAAAGTCCACAGAGTATAGGATTTGAAGCAATAAGAACTCAATCAAAAAACATTTCAATTGCAGATCAACAAAAAAATGTTTTCAAAAATCCTGCCGTTTGGATTTTAGCAATAGCAAGTGGACTCATGTATGTTTGTCGGTATGCTATCGAAAGCTGGGGAGTTTTTTTTTTAGAAAATGAAAAAAACTATTCAAACAAAGAAGCCGGTTTTATTTTTTTACTTGGTTCTATAGCGGGTATAATAGGCACGATAATTTCGGGTTTTATCTCAGACCGATTTTTCAAAGGCAGTCGAAATGTCCCAACTTTAATCTCAGGCATTTTAAACATAATCTCACTCTGTATGTTTTTACTACTGCCAAAAAATATTTTTCTAGATTCTTTAAGTATGATTATTTCAGGCTTTGCTATGGGAATTTTGATTACTTTTTTAGGAGGACTTATGGCGGTTGATATCGTATCTAAACAAGCCACTGGTGCAGTTATGGGATTAATCGGAATTTCCAGTTATATAGGTGCGGGATTACAAGATGTCATAAGTGGATTCATTATTGAAAGCGACAAAATGACAAATAAGCTAAATAACGAAATACATTATGATTTCTCAGGGGTAAGCTATCTCTGGATAGGTTCTGCAATTTTATCAACTTTACTTGCCTTATTAGTATGGAATGCTAAATCTGAGGAATAATTTATGGCAACCTAAAGCTCATCGATTGCTTAAATTATTGATTATTTGGGCAGTGTTTCAGATTTAGCGATGTGAGATTTTAGCTTTTCTAATATGTTGAAATAGAATAAATATTAGCAAAAAATAAATTAAAGGTGAGCAGTAATGCCCATCTTTTTGTTTTATTATTGTTTTAAAAGAACTAAAATGAATAAAAATGCTACCTTGGGTTCCAGAGTTAGTGAATGATATAAATTGTCCAAGATGTAAAGAGAAAAAGGTTGTTAAAAATGGGAGAAGCTAAAAATAATAAACAACAGTACTATTGTAAAATTTGCTTTTATCATTTTATGGAAAATTATACGTATCAAGCCTATAAATCACATATCAGTCATAATATTATTTAATTAACAAAAGAAGGTCTAGGAATAAGAAGTAAAGCAAGAATATTAAAAATATCAGCCATAACATTACTGAAAAGGATTGTTTCAATTGCCAGGAATATTGTCAAACCAATTATCAGTAAAGGAAAAACTTATGAAGTTGATGAGCTGTGTGCTTATATCAGGCACTATAGGCCAGTATGTTGATTTCTATCATTACGATGCTCCTATAACTACAACTAGAGAATGGGGCAAAAACAAACAATAATAACTACTTACGAAAGGAGATATAAACTAAGGGTTAAATCATTTGACGAATTAAGTGAAAGCCAACTAATGTATATTAAAAGTTTGAAAAAGAGCAGATACGGTATGAAGTTGGAATTACATAGTATTTGTGTTGGGCTATTGAAAAGATTGCAAAACACATCGGCTTTTATAATCCACATAATAGGCAAAGGAGCCGGTTATCTAATGTACTCCTATTTTAAATATTGCGCAGCTTACAAAACAAACTTTGGAAGAACTTGAAAATAAAAAAATACCGGTTTTGCCCTGAAGCAAAACCGGTATTACCACTGCTTTTATTCATCCATCAGAATAAGAGCCCCCATTACGCCAACTTCTTTTAACTTGATTTTTCCCCTACGGAAATCTTTCTTATCAATCAAGTAAACTTTTTTATTTTGACGATAAGATATAAGTAGCGTCGCTTCCGTTAGTCCCATGCTATTTAAATAATCATAGGTTATTATCAAATCTTTGTTCTTTTTTAAAAATGACTTTTTTTCTATTCTTACTTTGGAGCCAGAATAAGGATGATGATCGAAAGACATGCTATCATGATAAGCATTGCTAAAACTATAATAATAATAATCAGAGAGGTGTTCTGTGTCTGTTGTAGCAGTTCGAACATTATGGCCCTGATGGTTTTTATCTTTTTCAAAATAAACATAGACTATATCTGAGCTTTTTAGCCTTTTGTATTTCTTGTCATAAAATACACTTTTTAACTGATCGTAAGCATTTACAAGTTTTACCCTTTCTTCATAATGCAAAACTTTATGCTCGATGTATGAACTTGGGGCATGACTATAATAGGTTATAATGGTGTTATTTTTATATACTTCAACTATACATCTACCTCCATCTGAAACTTTAAAACGTTGTCCTTGAGCATTTATAGTTATATTAAGAAACTCAGGATTTATTGTCAATAGACTATCAATAGTTCTTTTACAATCTAAAGCCAATTTACCTTTTAAAACTTCTTTACTTTTAACTTCATCCCGAATAATTACACATCGAATCACTTTTCCATTGGTTAAAGCTATAAACCTACTGCCGTCAAAGTTTACTAATAAGGAATTGGCATCTAATTTTAATAATTTTCGATATTTATCCCTGTATTATCAATATCTTTTTTTTTCATACTCATAAGTTGAAAATCCTTGAGCATACGCATTTTGTTGATAAAAAAAACAAAATATTAAAGCAATTTTTAGGTAAAAACCTAAAATTTCACAACAGTTTTCACATCCTGTTTTATTGATTGTCTTTCCCATAATCAATCAATACAGTTTTTTTTCAATGGCCCAATACCATACATATTATACAATTTAAAGACTCTCATTTTTCTTTCATTAACGGTTACTGAAACACCAAAATCATCAAAACTTCCGATTTCGGCTTTAAAGAAATCGCAATCTTACAAATCGCCTAATGGCAATTTGCAAAAAATGCATTCCAATTAAACGGACTTTCCGCAGAATCATGTAGTATATCGTGATAAATAAAAAAATACCGGTTTTGCTTCAGGGCAAAACCGGTATTACCACTACTTTTATCCCTCTTTCATAATCCAAGCCCCAAATACCTTAACTTTTTTTAACTTGATTTTCCCCCTACAGAAATCTTTCTTATCAATCAAGTAAACTTTTTTATTACCTATAAGTAGCGTCGCTTCCCGTAGTCCCATGCGATTTAAATAATCATAGGTTATTATCAAATCTTTGTTCTTTTTTAGAAATGACTTTTTTTCTATTCTTACTTCGGAGCCATTAGGATTATGTTCGAAAGTCATGCTATTATCATGAGGAGCATTGCTAAAACGATAATGATAATCAGACAGGGGTTCCGTGTCTGTTCTAGCAGGTCCAACCTTATGACTTTGATGGTTTTTATCTTTTTCAAAATAAACATAGACTGTATCTGAGCTTTTTATCCTTTTGTATTTCTCATCTGAAAATACTTCTTTTAACTGATAGTAAGCATTTACAAGTTTTACCCTGTGTTCATAATGCAAAACTTTATGCTCGATGTATGAACTTGGGGCACGAGTAAAATAGGTTATAATAGCGTTATTTTTATATACTTCTACTTTATATGTACCTCCATCCTGAACGTCGAAACGTTGTCCTTGAGCATTTATTTTTATACTAAGAAAATCGGGATTTATTGTGAGTAGACTATCAATAGTTCTTTTACAATCTAAAGCCAATTTACCTTTTAAAATTTCTTTACTTTTAACTTCATACCGAACAATTACATACCGAATCACTTTTCCATTGGTTAAAGCTATAAACTTACTGCCGTCAAAGTTTACTAATAAAGAATTGGCATCTAATTTTAATAATTTCCGATATTTATCCCCTTCATTATCAATGTCTTTTTTTTCATACTCAGAAGTTGAAAACCCTTGACCATACGTATTTTGTTGATAAAAAAGACAAAATATTAAAACTATTTTTAGGTAAAAACCTAAAATTCCACAACAGTTTTCACATCCTGTTTTATTGATTTTCTTTCCCATCAATCAATACAGGTTTTGTCCAATTTAGTACTAACCCAAGTATTATATAATCTGAACTCGTTCATTTTTAATTGATTAACAGTTGTTAAAAGACCTTCATCATTAAAACTCCCGATTTCGGCTTTAAAGAAATGGCAATTGTGCAAACCGAGCAGCGACAGGTTTCGATAATATCCATTCCAATTAAAATAGCCTGTTATAGATTCATCTTTCATAGTCATTAGGGCTCCCTCCACCTCTTTACTTTTGGCTGGTGAAACCAGACTAGGTCTCACTTCCAGCAAAATCATCTGCATCGTAGGCACTAAGTGCGCGTAGATAAAACTGTGTTGGGTTTGGTCTCCATCTTTGCCGTTGTAATAACTATTCATTGCATCAGCGATATCCATATTGTTTAAGGTCGGAATGCTCATTCCTATACTTGGGTCGCCCAATTTTACGTTTAAGTAGGCATGAATACCTTCGTGAATAATCGTTTTTGCGATATCCATAGTAGTTCCTCCTTCATTTCCACCTTCTCCATCCCCTCCATCGTCCAGTAAAAAATTACGATCCATTATAATTTCCATATCCATCGCACTTTTAGGATCTGTTTTGCCGTTTGCAATACCTAAATCTCCTATTTTAAAAACTACATTCGGTTTTGTCTTATCACCATTAAACATCTTAAGAAATAGATCTTTATACCCCTGCGTTTCGGTCAATTTGTTATAAACACACATAAACTTCTTTTCCTCTTCAGAATTTCCTGAAACAAAAGATAAATCTATAAAAGTAGGAGAAGAATAAGAGGCTTGAAAATCGATATTCAGCTCAGGGTTTTCTATCATTCTGTTTATACCCTCTTTTGCAGCAGAAATTATTTTGTGCGTACTCCATTCTTTGTTGGGATATTCGTCGTTAAGTAAAGAAATAATGTCATCTATTTTAGCATCAGTAGCCGTTTGTCTCACCCAGATATCTCCGTTGTCGCTCAATCCCTCTAAGTGGTGCAAGACATAGCTTCGTCTGGCAAGTGCATCTGTTGGTATTTCCCAATCGTAATTGGGTATTAAAATACCTGTGTCAGAATCATCCGTATTGGGTGGGGTTTCTCCATCAGAGCCGGCAACCGGCATATTATTAATTAAATCCATAAGTCTGTCCATATCTCCAATGCCAATCAGGCACATCATTTGATCTGTAAAACTTCCAGTAGTGCAAGTATCTTGTTCTTCTGCTGTTTTCAAAGTACGGCTGCTTGGGGTTCTAACTGCACTACCGTTTTTATATAATATAACACCTATGTGTAGTTTGTTTTGATCAAAAATTTCCAGTTTTCCCGTAAAAGTTTTCATATCGAATGCACGGGAATCATCATCAGGATTATATCTTGTGATAAAAGATGCATAATGATTGCCTGATTTATAAACGTTCAGGTTTTCAAAATAATAATCCGGGCTGTTTTGAGCCGATTGCGAGTGCATCGGAATACTGTAGGTTTCGTTCCCTTTGGAATCAATATATTGCTTGATGTGTTTAAGGACTAACCTAAACTCTGGATCTTGGGTGTATTTCTTATTGGATTCCAATTCCTTTTTTAAAGAAGGCAGGTCATCGATCGTTACATTGTTTATTTTTCCGTTGAACCCACTTTTCGCAGCGGATGGTGCTTCTGCTTCTTTTTCGCAACCTACCAGTGCGATAAAAAAACTGAATAGGATTAATGTTGCGAATTTGCTAATTTTTTGTTTCATAAATTTGATTAAATTTTTATTTTAGTTCTTGTTTCTTTATTGGCGTGTCATTGTTTTATCACCATTTCCAAAGTAAGATATTAATTGTCAGATATTTTTTACATATAAGACATTTTGTTATTACATTAAGGTAATATTTCGGCAGTTATATTGGGTTTTGTCACGGGTTAATCGGGTATTTTATAGTATTGTAAATACCTAATTTTGTAATCCTTACTTTATGTCATGAATCCTTATAAATTTTTTTTATTTAGTATATGGTAGGAGAATATTCCAAAAAAAATCTTGATATTTCTGTGTTTCTACAGTTTATTTTCTACTCTTATGTTCAATTGGAAAATCATAATTTATGAATATCTAATGCATGAATTATTATTGAATAAAAATTAACTTTAAACAAACGAAACTAAATTTTTTTGCGACGTTGGGTGGGTAATGGTTGGGCAAAAGAGTTAAATAAAAAAACCGTAAAATACTGAAGACAATATGTCGACGGTTTTCTAAAGTACCCGGAGCCGCTGCTTATCAGAAAAATCTTGAAGTAAATCATCAGATTGATTATCAGCTCATCTTAGTCACCACGCCCGAACTAATGTCGAATTTTTTGTGGAGGATTTGGAAAGGCTGTTGAACATTTCTATCAATAGAAATGCATCGTAGGTCTCATTTTCTTTGTTTTAATATGAGCAATTAATTAGTGTTTGAAACCCCAATTGTTATTAAAAAAGACTAGCGGGCTGTCAGGGATTACAGTCGGACAGCTTGTGCCTATTCTAACTATATTTAGCGAAATTAAAATCATTAATTAATTGAATTGCATATGATTGTGTGTGTGTTTTAATCAGGTTAGTAGCTATGCTTTGTAATAACATATTGATTGCATTTTTTATAATATTAATGCTTAATTCGGATTACATTATGTCGAAATCATGTGAATATAATGTGTGAGGGTTCTATCGAACACAGATTGATTGCTATTGCATCCGCATAATTTTCTTAATAGACCTTAGTATATAGAAGATCCCGGTAAATTCAGCGATTGAGAACGTTATTACCCAACTTAAACTTTTGAAATTTGTTTTCAAACGTGTAAACTCTTGCATAACCGGATTCATATATGAATTTATAAATATTCGAACTCATCTTGTAGTCTTTGTCAATACCGAGTTTTTAATTTTAAAATCTTTTGTGCCACAATTTTGCTACAATACATGTAAGAGAAACTGGATCTGGAAAACAAATTTTGCCGACAGTGTCGGCAAAATTGGAAACTAGATATTGCAAAAGTTTTTTTGTGATTTTCCTGCTATGGGAAAATTTATAAACAAGATTTCCTAATTTTTTCCTAAATTCCAAATACCACTTTTGCAAGACAAAAAAACTTTTTAAACAGATTGCTTACGAAAAATAAAAAGAGGGAATACATAACTTTTCAGACTCACAATAGTTTACTGATGATCGTTTAATCTCTTAATTGAAAGATCCTCAATCCTTTACAAAGGTAAATAAATGTATATTTTCGTTCCGGCATTAATTTCACTTGATGCTTTTATAAATCCATGATGATTGTCTACTATTTTTTTTACCAATGTCAGTCCAAGTCCACTACCGGAATATTGGTCTGCAGTATGCAAACGGTAGAACGGATCAAAAATTCGCACACTAAATTCTTTTGCAAACCCAATACCATTATCTACAATAAAAATATTTATATATTTAATATCTGGATCGCCACCAAATTCTAAGATTTCCTCTTGAGTCGCTTCACTAGTTTCTATTTGTATTTCAGGCGTAATTCCTTCTCTTTTGTATTTAATGGAATTAGAAATTAAGTTGTTGAATAATTGCTGCATTTGAAAGGGCACGGCCTTTATTACAGGTAATGTTGAAACCGCTATTATAGGTTTATCTTCAATTATTTGATCTTTAAGCTCATGTAATGTTTTTTTTTACAATCAAGTTCAAATCTGTTGTTTTTAATTCGTTTTCAATAAAATTAATTCTGGAATAAGCAATAAGATCAGCTATCAATGTTGACATATTGGATGCTATAAAGACAACGCGGTCAATTGTATGCCTGCCTGTATCACTTAGATTTTTCTCATGCCCAAGCAGCCTTTTGCAGAACATCTGAATTTTACGAATCGGTTCCTGCAGATCGTGGCTGGCTGCCGAGGAAAAGTACTCTAACTGCTCATTATACTTTAGCAGTTCGTTATTCTTTGCGTTAAGCATTTCATTACTTGTTACTAATTCTGTAATATCCTCAAGTGCCAATAAAATCATTCCTTCCGGCTTTGAATTTATTATTTTGCGCGCATTTACTATGATTGTTTTTTTTCCAATCCCTTTGCATACAATATCAAGTCTAAAATCCTCAATTACGCTCTGACCCCCAATCATCTTTAAAATTTGATCCCTAAATTCTGGAATATTCCAATGGCAGTCTCCAATCTCAAAAAAGGAATGGTTTTCCGTATCATTCTCATTTGTCATAAAATATTTATAGAAGGAAGGATTTGCACTCTTAATCGTGAAATCTTTACTGATAATAAGGAGCGGCTCTCTGATGGTCTGGATAATGGATTCGGCATAATTACGGGTTGAAATCAGCTGTTCCTGACGGTCCAGCAGTTCATCATTTACGCACATTAATTCTTCATTATTGGACTGTAGTTCCTCGGTGGAGGTTTCCAATTCTTCATTTAAAGCCTGAAGCTCTTCATTGCTGCTCAGTAGCTCTTCGCTGGTGGTCTGCAGTTCTTCCAATGAGGTTTGCTGCTCCTCGGATACCCTTTTGGCATCTTCGCGGATTTGGGCAAGTTCATTTTCCAGTTCAGCGATTCGAAGCTGATCTGTACTCGTGCCGTCAGGTGAAATGGTACCGGCCGCAGGAAGTTCCTTTTTATAAAAAAGAACCAAAAGGTGCTGGTAATCATTTTGAAGCGCCAATATATCAAAAGCTATACTGTAAGGCATCCCTGCAACATGGATATTTTCTTTGTGTATTTTTATTTTTTCTTTTTTTACCTGTATAATAGCATTTTGAAGTTCAAAACTAAGACTTCCGGGTGCCATTTTTAAAATATTGAAATCCGGCTTTCCAGGAGATGGGGTCAAGTAGGGCCTGATATCGCCATGGAAGTGAAGAATCTCCATGTTTTTATTTATCACTACACTGGATGGGGTAAAATGATTTAATAAAACTTCCGTCGCAGTTTTTTTTATATCAGCCTCAATAGTACTAGTTGTTTCGGATGCCTTTATCTTTTCCTTAAGGTTATTTAAAGGATTAAATGCATTTGGAACATATCTGCTTGGAGCATATTTTCGAACATAAATTTTTTCATTTTTACCTAGTACTTCATATAGATTTTGGGCATTAGAAACTGTTTCTGATTTACCAAGGAAAAGCAATCCATTTTGTTTAAGGGAAAAATGAAAAGAACTTAATACCTTGCTTTGCAGCTGTGGATTAAAATAAATCATAACGTTCCTGCAGGAAACCAGGTCAATTTTTGCAAATGGGGGATCATTGATAAAATTATGGGTTGCAAACACACACATATCCCTTAATACCTTATTTATGTGATACTGTCCATCTCTTTTTGTAAAATAAGTTCGCAGCCTTTCTTCAGATATTTCCTGAACATCCTGGCAGGTATAGATAGCAGTCCTCGCTTTAGAAATGCATTTCTGAGAAATATCAGAGGCAAAGATTTGAACTTTTGTATTGGTATTGGTCTGAAGCAGGTACTCATGAAGACTTATAGCCAGGGAATAAGCCTCCTCACCGGTTGAACAGCCAGCTACCCATATCCGGATGGTATCGTTTGTGATATTTTTAACCAGTAATGGAAAAGCAGTAGTGCTCAGACTGTCAAAAAAGGCTGAATCCCTAAAAAAATAAGTGACTGGTATAAGGAAATCATTAAACAGCAGATCCTGTTCCTCTTTATTATTTCTCAGATAATTGTAATAATCTTCTATGGAATGACGCTGTACCATCACCATTCTTCGGGCAATGCGCCTTCTGAGTGTCGGCTGTTTGTACTGCCTAAAATCATTGCCGGTTCGCAGAAAAACAAGATTTATAATCTGATATAATATTTCTTCTTCATTTTTGGGGATATGTTCTTCCTCGCTGTAAGCGTGGTTTGCAATATAGCTTTTTTGTATTTCCAGCAATTGTGAAGGAATATTTTCAGGAGCCAGCACATAATCTGCAACATCAGCATCTATTGTACTTTGAGGCATGGCCTTAAATGCTGCCGTTTCCGGATCCTGAGCAATTGTTGCTCCTCCAAATTCTTTAAGAATTTTAAAACCGGCGGTTCCATCAAATGCAGTTCCAGAAAGGATAACGCCTATGGCGTAAGTTTTATGAACTTTTGCCAGTGACTCAAAAAAGATATCAATTATATTGCTTCTGCTCTCAGCACGGGTCCTTAATTTAAGCTCTATTTGATTCTTGTTGGCGACAATATTATTGTTAACTGGAACAATATAAATATGATCCGGCTTTAAATCAATGATGTTTATAATTTCAATAACGGGAATGTTGCTATGCGGCGCTAAGAGTTCAGCAAGGCTGCTAGGGTGATCGGGAGAAAGACGCTGCACTATGATGTAAGCCATTCCTGAAGTTTTGGGTATAGCTGAAATTAATTTTTTAAAAGCATCCAGCCCCCCTGCAGAAGCGCCGATTCCCACCACAGGAAATGGAGGTAAATTATCTATTTGATTGTTAACTGCATTCATATTTTGAGATTTAAAGCTGTTTATCCTGAAAAATTACTGCAGTCCTAAGACCTTTAAGGTCACCTAAAACCCATAACCTTTAGAATATCGGCAAATAAGTTTGTCTTGTCCTGTTGTTTTGCCGGTTATGTATTGCGACAGTTCATTACAGCCCGCTTGGAGCTGCGGTGAATACCTTAATGAAGTGCTGAAAAAGGTAAGATAAAGACAATAGACTTTACCATCATGATCTTACGCGGATCTGCCAGCGCTTATTTTTCTGTTCAATAAACTGGCAGCTCATTCAATCAGGAAATTTAATTGTTTATTTTATAGGGATAAAAATAAATAAAAGTATTCTTAAAATGCTTTTATTTCCATTATATTTGAGCTGAAGCTGAAACATTATCTACTGAGGATACATTGCATAGCTTCTGCACAGCTCAGGTTTTTTGAAATTTTCTTGTAAGTATGGATATAAAAATTCTTTTGCACTTTTCCAATTATGCTCCTGGTCAAAACAGCAATACTGGCTTTAGTATATACCCATCAATTCCCTTGGTTGATGCCTTGGTCAGATAATAGTCATTATGTTTTTTTTTTGCGGGGAATCAGCATCTATTAATTATTTGAGCCCGGGTCTATTCATTACACCCCTATTGATATCTGAAAAACAAGGCAGAGGATATAAGTTTGTGTTGGTATGCATCACTGTATGCTATTTGGAATCAATTATCAATTTTGTGTGAATGGCAGCAGCCTGAAAAAGCAGTTCTTTTTTTTTATTTAATTCAAGGTTTTGTCTGGCATCAACAGGTCCTATACTTGGCTAAGACAGCATATTTCCTTTTCTTGGTAAAGATAAACCGCAACATCTTTACTTTTATTTTTGCTGCAGCTAAATGTATGCTTTGCTCCACTTGGATCATGATGCCGGCCGTCGGTCAATTCTTATGTACAGGTGCAAATGAACTGGCTTGCGCAGAGATCATTTTGGATTGAATTGCGGCTAACACAAATGTTTAATATGCGCGGGAAAATCATATTAAATTAGCATTTTCATTGCATGATTTTATGTGAGTCCGGTTACCGCAGCAGGCTTTAAGATTTTGCACTAAAAAGATTTATTTGTTTAGATAGTTTTTAATATTACATTTGGAAACTGACGGTATTGTTCTGTATATTAGATCAAAAAAATATGGGATTTGAAAAATTAACATCCAAAGAAAAACATTTTTATTTAGCTAAATTGGAAAACATTCTAATTTCCGGAAAGCTTTTTTTAAAAAATGATTTTGCACTGCCGGACCTTGCAAAAGAAACCGGTATTCAGCTTCACACCATCTCGTATTTGGTTAATTCACAAATTAATCTTCACTTCAAGGATTATATAAATTTAAAGAGAATAGCGTATTTTAAAGAAAAAGTCAACGATCCGGAGTGGAAAGATTTTACAGCCGAAAAAATGATTTTAGCTTCAGGCTTTAAATCAAGGACAACCGGCTACAGGGCTTTTATAAAACATGTCGGGGCAGCTCCGTCAGAATATTTAAAATCATGCAGGGCGGGATATGAGAGGCCAAAAGGCACTAGAACCATTTTTTAAGTTATAAAGCGAAAAATGGGATTAATCCGTAACATTGAATCAAAATTGACAATAAAGTGGGTGTATCTGCGAAAAGCTCCGAGAGTTCTTGACTTTTAAAGCTTTTAAATTTACAGAGGGAAGGGAGAGGTTTGGATTTGACAGCAGGAAGGTCCTTAAACTGTACTTGGCACTATTTTTAGGGTAACTAAATTCAATTAATTTTAAAAATAAGCTGGGAGAATAATTTTTTAAGGCCTAAATTTGTATTTATGGCAAAACTCATCAATCTTAAGGTCTTTTCTCACTTTTTCCGATCCTCATCTGCAGGGGGAATTATATTGTTAATCTGTGTATTTATATCGCTTTTGATTGCCAATTCTGGATGGTCGGAAGGTTTTAAGGAACTGCTTAATTTTGAACTGGGATTCCATACTTCTTCGCTGCATTTAAAATATCCGGTCCTACTCTGGATCAATGACGGGCTTATGGCTGTATTTTTTCTTCTTGTAGGACTGGAAATAAAAAGGGAGATAGTGGAAGGGGAGCTTTCTTCATTTGCCCAGGCTTCCCTTCCGGTGCTTGCCGCAGTGGGCGGTGTAGCGGTTCCGGCCCTAATTTATTTATTTTTTAATAACGGCGATCTGCATACTTCTAAAGGCTGGGGAATTCCAATGGCTACCGATATTGCTTTTGCTCTGGGGATTTTATCCCTTTTAGGCAGTAAGGTGCCTTCGGGACTTAAAATATTTCTGGCCGCGCTGGCTATAGCGGATGACCTTATTGCTATTTTGGTCATTGCGGTATTTTACTCCTCGGAATTGAATTTTCGCTATTTAGGATATGGGGGAGCATTGTTTGTTTTATTGATCATCTTTAATCGAATGGGTGTCAAAAATCTGCTTTTTTACCTGATCCCCGGAGCAGTTATCTGGTATTTTATTCATCACTCGGGTATTCATGCCACTATAGCCGGTGTTCTGGTAGCCATAACGCTGCCTACCAATGAAGATGATACCGAATCTGCGCTTGAAAAACTGGAACATGCCCTGACCCGTCCGGTGAATTTTATAATAATGCCCATTTTTGCCCTTGCCAACACCAACATCACTTTTGGATCTGAAATGATAGCAGGGCTTTTCAGTAATCTGGGACTGGGTATTATCCTTGGATTGTTTTTAGGCAAACCCATTGGGATTTTTATAATGTCATGGCTGTCGGTCAAGCTGAAAATTGCCGAACTTCCCCAGTCTGTTACCTGGATGCATGTATGGGGGCTTGGACTATTGGGCGGGATCGGATTTACAATGTCGATTTTTATAGCCCTTCTTTCCTTTGGAGATGCACTGCATCAGAATGAGGCGAAATTCGCCATACTTATTGCCTCTGCAGTTGCGGGTATTTCAGGATTTTGTATTTTGAGCCTGTACAACAAAAAGCAGAAAAATACTCTTGGGGATACTTAATGTTTCCTGAAAAGTTCCATATCTTTTTACCAGCAGGCGCTCATTGAGCCACTCCTTGAGTTTCTCGCTTTCGGCAGGACTTAGAGTTTTAGCGCCGTCATAGATAACGGCCGTTATCGTTGTAATGCTGTCTTTTTGATTCACAAGTGTGCTTTTATTGATAGAGAGTGAACTTACAGCGGGAAATAAAACCCGGGTTTCTTTTAAGATCTGAGGGTTGCATGGTCCCTTGTATATAATATTATTTTTTAGGTTTGATATTGTTTTTTAGGAGCTCTTCCCACTATGCGGTCCAATCTTTTGTGCCGAACCCCGGCCCAAAAGGATTTCCACTCCTATCGGGGATAGGGCTGCCGGGGCGCCCTGTTTTTTGTCTTTAAAGAACTGCCCATTAAGGCCCAATTGCCACTTATTTGGCTGCTAAAATTTGTATGCGACATAATTCTTGCCTTTAACATCTTTTGGAGTGTATTATAAACTAGTTTAATTGAACTATGGATTCTTATGATTTTAATTTAATTATTTGTTTTTTAATTCCACTTAAAGAAAAAGCTGATAACTCCGCAATTGTAGGCAAGAAAGGAGAAATTTTTTGAAAAAATGATCACATTTGCTATACTGTATTACATGCTGTTTTATTTCTGTCCTTTTATCAATTGCATTTGATCTTGCCATTAGGTTATTTTTGCGCGGTATATTTATACCCTTATTTATGAGTTTTTTAGTTTTTTTTGGATTTTTAATTTTATCTTTTGCTGTAAAGGCACAATCCGTTACTGGTATTGTAAATGATCAAAAGGGAAAAGCCCTTTCTGATGTATTGGTTCGTAATTTAATGTCAAAATCCCATGCCCATACTGACAGCAGTGGAAAATTTACCCTTGATTATACAAAAGCGCAGGATAGTATGAGATATCAAAAGAAATCCTGAAATTACGCTCAGTATTCCATCGGGATTTCCAGAGCTGAATGCCTTTGTAAGCCAAAACAGACCCACTAAATACGGCGTTGAATTGGGAGAAAAATTGTTTTCTGAAAAAAGGTTCAGTGCCGATAATACCATTTCCTGTTCTACCTGCCATATCCAGGCCAATGCCTTTACGGACCATAATGCGCAGGCTGTTGGTAGTCAGGGAAGGGTAGGGCTTCGCAATACGCCATCGCTTCAAAATCTGGCTTTTCTGAAATTTACAATTGAGACGGAAGCAAACTTCAGCTCGAAACACAGCACCTGGTTCCCATCATTACCCATGAAGAAATAGACTCGTCGATTCTGGAAGTGATCGGTAAAATAAGGATGATGCCCCTTATAAAGATTTGTTCCAAAAAGCCTTTGGGGATGCCAATATTACGCCTGACAGGATCTATAAAAGTATTGCACAATTTGGGTATACCTTAATTTCTGCCAATAGCAAATACGATAAGTTAAAACAAAATTCGGCCTCTTTTACACAAAGTAAATTACAGGGATATCAAACCTTTCAGCAGAAATGCGGCAGCTGCCACGGCACTGAATTGTTTACCGGCCAAAGTTTTAGAAATATAGGGTTTCCAATAAACACCAATACCAATGAAGCCGGGCGCGGCAGGTTTATCGGTATTGCTTCTGATTTTATGAGTTTTCGCGTTCCACTTTACGGAATATTGAATATACGGCCACTTATGGAAGTTTCGGGCAGTTTGCTGATTTAAGGTCTGTTTTGGATTATTTCGATAACGGTGTTATGGATGCCGATATTTTTGATCCGATTCTTAAAGATAAGGGCAGATGAATTCCGCTTACGGAAGAACAGAAAAATTATCTTATTGCGTTTATGAAAACGTTAAGTGACGGTGCGTTTTTAGGAAATTAATACTGAAATATGGATTGATCAAGGTACTGATCAAGCTCATAACGAAGTTAATCAAAAAACTAATTTTTTAAAACAATAAGAGTTATCTCAAATATATTTTTTTTAAAACTAAAAGTCAGCTTATTACAGGTCTTTGACAGAACAGAGTCACTATAGGTTTAGATATGCTTTTACTTCTGATATGCAACTTGAATTGTCCTATGTCAACGCTATTATGCCAAAAAAGTCAACCGATAAATTAGTTAATGCTATCCAGGCTATAATTGTTTTTTTAGAAGAATGAAAAAAAGATGTTTCAAGTTACAAAATGGAACAACATTTTTTCTGTAAAAAAAACAGATTAATCTAATGTTGAATTATTTCAGGAATCAAGGTTTGTAAATCGGTTTTAATAATTCTTAATGGTTTATAGGTCCTGCTATCACTCATTTTTTGATAAATTATGTTCATTTAAATTTTGGTAAATTTCAGGAACAATAAAAGCAGTAGTTGTTGTGTTTTAAGTTTTTTGCGTTTATGAATTGAGTGATTGTAGTATTTTAAATGTTAAGATTATGTTTAAATATCTTAATTTTATATTGTAATTGATTAGTAAATAGTCTGTTAATTGATAAAATACTAAAACCATGGAAAAGAGTAAATCAAAGTTATTTAAAATACCGCTGCTTGTTATTTGTAGTCTATTTTCAATATCAATATCGGCGCAAGACCAAATGGATCGGAACTCGCTACCGATTAAAGAGCCGGTGAGACCGACATATAGAGAACTCGATGCCAGAGATGCAAAAGTTCCGCCACGATGGGAAGTAAAGGCTCTCAAAGATGCTCCAAATGTAATTGTAGTTTTAAATGACGATATGGGTTTTGGTGTTTCAAGCGGTATGGGGGGCCGGTTAATATGCCTTTAACGGAAAAATTAAGCAAAGAAGGTATAAGTTACAATCGTTTTTATACCACATCGCTCTGTTCTCCAACACGAATGGCTTTGCTGACGGGGTATAATCATTACAGTAATAATGCAGGATCGATTATGGAAACGGCTACTGTATTCCCTGGAAATAACGGAATCAGGCCACAAGCCATTTAGCCTATGGCTGAGGTATTAAGACAAAATGGTTACAGTACAGCCGCTTGTGGGAAATATCATGAAACTCCGCCTTGGGAAATATCTATTTCAGGTTCTTTAGACCGCTGGCCTTCACATTCCGGGTTTGATAAGTTTTATGGATTTATCGGTGGAGAGACAAATCAATGGGCACCGCTTCTTTACCACGGCACTGCCCTGGTGGAGCTGCCAAAAGATCCTGATTATCACTTATAATTTATAGTGTTTTTTCTAAAAGTGAGAAAGTAGGATGAAGGAATATAAACGTTATTTATAAAGAAAGTGTTAATAAGTAAAATTATATAAAAATGAAAAAATTAAGTTTAATGTTACTTCTGCTCTTTATGTGTGGAATTGCAAAAAATTATGCTCAGGCAGATGTGAAAGCAAACGTTGCTCAAATCAAGAAGAATCTGACTGATAGTAAAGTAAGTTTGAAAAATTACGAGTGGATAGAAACTACCACTATCTTTTTAAAAGGAGAACAAAAATCGCTGCAGCAAAAGCAGTGTTATTATGCTGTAGATGGCACACTTATTAAAGTAGAAACTGGAGTGTCGACTCAGACGAAGCAAAAGGGAGGAATTCGCGGTAAAATTATAGAGAAGAAAAAAGAGCAAATGTCGGATTATGCCAAGCTAACTGTTTCCAAAATTAAGACGTACTTACCGCCAGATCCTCAAAAAATTCAAAGAATATATGAAAATGGCAAAACCAACATTCAAATTTTAAAACCTAATACCAAGTTTAAACTTAGTTTTCCTGATTATAATGAGCCGGGCGATATACTTTCTATTTCGATCGACAAGTCTAAGCAAAAGATAATCAGTGCAGAGGTCAGCACTTCTATAGATGACCCCAATAAGAAGGTTCAGTTCGATATTACCTACAGTGATCTACCAGACGGAACACAGTATGCTGCAAAAACAGTTCTTGATGCGCCAGAAAAAAACTTAAAGATAGTCATTGAGAATTCTGGTTTTAAAAACGCTGCTGGTAAATAAAAATAATCAGAAATAAGTTCTAATCTCCAATTGACCAGTCCTACGCTGTCTAACTATAGATTGTTGACACCGATAGATTTAAAAGTTTTGATGTTTCTTGAATGATTAGTAGCTCATCTTGATTTTCTCCGGTAAGGGAGATTCTTTCAATGAGTTTTTCCAAATGCTCTAATTTATCATAAAGCTTTTTCATTCTTATAAGTGTCAGGTCAAAAGTAAATGGCTCCATGGTAATTTGTTATTTAGATCCTATGTAAAAGTATGTATAACCATTATAATGGTTTAATAAATAGGTATAAATACGTATTGGTGAATGCTTTTTAATCGATATATTTGAAATACTGAGACGCATCAATTTAGCAACTCTCCTTTTTGATATTCTTTTCTCCTTAGCTGTTCCGCTATTATAGGACTTCCATAGATAGGATCTGAACAAAAGATTGTGGAGATATGGCAGGAAGTATTAGGTGTAGAGAGAGTAGGTATTACGGATAACTTCTTTGAATTAGCAGGACATAGTTTAAAGGTAGCTCATCAACCGTTACTAAAAAGGAATTTCGGATTCAACTATCATTTAAGGAATTATTTTCGATTACAGCAGTTGAGGATCAAATGTTATTGATGCAAGCAAGTAAAACAATAGAATTAGAAAGAACTATTAGCTAAATTCAGAGGATTATGCACTCTTATGTACAACAGCGTTTCTGGATATTAAGTCAGTTTGCAGATTCTTCACAGACGTATAATATTCCTTTTTCTTTACAGTTGAAAGGCACCATAAATATTGAAATGTTTATTAATGTTATCATTGTTCTAATTACGAAACATGAGATTTTAAGAACGGTTTTTTAGGCAAAATGAAAAAAGGGAACTTAGACAAAAAATACTCACTGTTTCAGAGTATAATTTTAAAGTAACTTCCAGCTTTAATTCTATTGAATTAGAAATAATTAAAATAATGGAGAGAGGTTTTAGGGCATAAAGAAAATTCATCTGGAAGATAATTTTTATGATATAGGAGGACATTCATTACCCGCAATTCAATTAGCTTCTAAAATTAAAAAATAATTCAATGTCAATATTTCATTACTTAAATTATTTAGTATTCCAAAAGTGAAGGAAATGTCTCAATTGATATCTGAAGCCTTAATCAACTAAATCTAAACAAATGAAAAATATTATTTTGATTGGAAAAAATGGAAAAATGGCTAAACTTTTATACGAAACATTTCAGGAGGATTCTAATTATAAAGTACTAGGTTATCTGTCATATAAAAAATCAGCGGACAGCCAACTATTTAATGAAAAAAAAGTTTTTAATTCTTTATCTGAAATTGAAGAAAAGGAGTTTACAATACTGGATTTTTCTCATCGTTCAGTAACTTCTAAATTGCTTACAGAGCTTTCTAAAGAAACTAGGTGTTATGGATTAATAATAGGTACGAGCGGACTTAATACATCTGATTTTGAATTGATGAATGATTTAAGTAAAAGAATGAAAATTTTTCATTCGTCAAACTTTAGCGAAGGGATGTTTATTTTTCAACAAATGCTCGGTATTGTTTTAAGCCTAAAATTAGAAAATTGGAATGCAAGAATACATGATTTTCACCATTCTAATAAACTGGACAGCCCTAGTGCAACAGCATTAGAGTTGTTTAGGATGCTTCAGCATCTTGACCCGAAATCAAGCGAAATATCTTATACAAGAATTGGAGATGGTGTCAGTGAACATACTGTTTATTTACATGGTATAAAGGAAAGAATAGATCTAGTACATAAGATATTAGATAGGAAAACTTTCGTTCCTTCTATTGAAAAAGCCGTCGCTTTTCTTCAAAATTCCCAGGCAGGAATGTATGGAATGAAAGACTTATTTAACTTGAATTCGATATGAAAAATAGATGTGATAAAAAATAAAATTTTAACATGTAAATATTTCGTCAATATAAAAGAAGAAAGAAAAAATGAATATTTGTATAAATTATGTAATAGTATGGATGCAAAAATGTTACTATTAGGGATATTAAAGACTGGTTACGGTCTAAATGGAGATTTTTATATAAATAGAGAGGGAATGTTTTCTTGGCGTAAAACTACACCTTCGGCTGGTGCACTTTATCCTATTGAAGTGCTTGTGTATTTAAAGAGAGAACAAAATACTTTTTGTATTTATAAATATGTAATAGAGGAGGGGACTTTTGAGTACATAGACAGTAAAACTAATTCTGATAAAAATGATTTTGGACTCCATATGAGGGATATGAGTATACTTTTTCTATCTCATCCTCAAAAAAGTATAAGTAAATACGGTATGAGAGGAAATATCTATTCCTTAATAGATACATGTCATGCATTATCTAATACATTATTTTATGCAAATGCTTTGGGTTTCGATCCTTTATTAATTTCAAGATTTAACAAAAAAATGTTTTTAAAAAATCATAGTAATCTTTGTAATGGACTGGAACCTGTTGCTTTTTTGGCAATGCAAAGCGATGTCCAATTAACTAAATCAGATTATATGGATTCCTTAAATAATTTCAGCACTTTTAATCATTTTCGTTATAGCATCTGGGAAGTAATGGGGAATGATGGATCATATTTTAAAACAAAAAAAAATAAAAAAGAACTTATTAATATTCGGTCAATCCGTAAAGCTATTATTAACAGATACTCCTCAAATAATTTTTTTGACAGGAAAATAGAGATTTCAGTTTTAGAGGAAGTTTTTAAAACGCCCATGAGTTCTTTTAATCTTGACTACAGTATCTGTGATTCTAACAAGATTAGCCCTATGTTTTTGCTAAGAAATACTTCAGTTCCTGACGGGCTGTACACGTATAATCCAAAAAAAGGTGTGTTTGAATGTAGTCAGATTTTAAAAGATCCTGATTCTGATATAATTAAAACATTCATAAGACAGGACTGGGTTTCTAATTCAAATGCATTAGTATTTTTCTGTTGTCAAGAATTTTCAAATTCCTTTTCAAAAGACATGTATACTGAATGTTTTATAAACTCAGCATTATTTGCACAGTACTTATATCTTTCATGCAGTATAAACGGTTTAGGAATAAGTAGTATTGGTGCTTTTGACGAAGAGCGATTGAAACAGTCTTTCCAGTTAAACAAAATGCAAATTTTATATGTAGTTGCGCTAGGAGAAAACCAAGACATAGGTCATAAATTTGATAAAGAGAATGTGCTTTTAACTGATAAAAAATAAAAAATGAAAATAGGCTTTTTAGTATTTGATAATATGACGGATTTAGATTTGTTTGGTCCTTTAGATGTTTTTTCAAGGTTAAAGGCTTAGATATAGAATTGGTGTCCTGTGTCCTGGGGCGTTTACATTTGGATAATGGTGTTGTTATCGAAGTGAATAAATTTTTGGACATGAATAGCAAATATGATGTAATAATCTTACCAGGAGGAGCTGGCCAAATAGAATTTACTGCAAAAAAAAATCAATTATTAATAGAATATGACCCAGCTCCGGAATTTGATTATAAAGATCTTAAAATTAAAGGATTTTATATATTTCCGAAAAACAAAAAACTATTGATCGGCGTCACCACCAAGTTACTGTTTTTTTTGATAAAAACAAATCTAAAAATATTGAATTATGAATATTGAATCTGCGGATAACGTTCGCTTTCCAAACTTTCCGATGTCTAAATGTCTGTTAACTAACCTGTAAATAGTACTTCTGCTAATCCTGAAAAGAACGCTGGCCTGAGTAGTTTTTAGAAACTCAAGCGGCTTTATTTTTTCCAAATCTGTGTTCAAGCTTGAAGGGTTTCGTTATTGCTTTTCTCTACTTTTCCATCACGCACTAGTGCTTTATAACGTCGACTGTTACAAATTTCTGAACAAAATCCTGTTCTAGTTCTTCTGTCCGTGAACTGCTTTTTGCGGTGTTCACAAATTGTGATAATCTCAATTTTAGAACTCATAATGTGACTAATTTTGTGTCGCATTGTGTCGTAATTTCGCCGAAAATATTCCATAAGCGGATTTTTCTTCGTGGTACAATAATGGTGCAAAAGAAACAAACTATCTGTAAATAAAGCTATATAAACAAAAAGAAGAGTCACAGTTAAAATACTGTTTTATAATATTTTAACTGGGATTCTTTGTTTTATTTTGTGATGCTTTGTGAAATCTGTTTTCCTAAAATCAAATTATCATATAAATCTTCACTATGACCATATTTATAAAATAAAAACTCTGCCGAAAACATCACTTCTAATTGACCTAAGCTTATAAATGTCGTCCGCAGCGAATCGACTATCGTTGAAATTCAACATCATTATCAATGGCAAAAACTAATTCAGGTAGTGACAAAGTCTGACCGGAATAGATACTAATTACAATGCGTTTTTCCGGATTAGAGGGTTGTTGCTTAAGTACCTCGATCCGCTTTTCTATAAACCATTTACCGACATCATTAACTAGGTACTGATCGCGCAACTTTTAATACCTAGGCATGAATAAAGTATTAGCCAAAGATTTTTGCAGCACAAAGGTGATATTTCTATATTCCGAAAAGAAATTATCCAGATAACTTATATTATCGAAGAAGTTTGTCCCTTTTTCAAATTTTTCTAAACTGTTTAAGGCGCTATAAAATTTATGCAGTGCCGGATTTGACCCCTTTACTATCTTTCAAATTAATCTTTAATAGAAGAACTTATATGTTCCATTTGTAACCTGAATTTCTGATACTAAGCCATCCTGTTCTATTATTATCGGATCATCATTAACTGAAACTCCACTCGCTCTGTATTCATATTGAGTAAACATCCCTATCCCAGTTGCATAGTTAAAGCCTAAGTTCATACTTTGTAGTATAAATTGTTTTTCCCATAGATAAGTAGTATTCAGGTTATAAAATGGATGCGTGATGTTTCTTTCATACCTATAGGTTCTGTGCTCGTCTGAATGATATGCCGATTGTACCTTTGCAAGATTTCCTAAAACATCATACGAATAAGTATGATCAGGTCGACTCATAGTCGGTGCTTCAACAGTAGATAATCTGCTTTGCTCATCCAGGTGATATCTCCAGGATCTTGTTCCTTCCAGAACATTAACATAATTAGATGCATTAGGATAGTATGTAGTTGACTCATCCACTGAATTAAATATTTTGGATAACACATGTCCATTGCTATTATATTCAAATATGCATTGCGAATGAAATACGCTTTCATTAGGTATTTGTATTGAACCGTGATATGCTCTCCATTTTATTATTGAGTTATTATCGTCATATTCGTAAAAATATGTTAAATGAGGATGACCAACTATCTTCCTTTCAGCTCTTTTTGGCAATATAGGCATAGTTCTGAATGTAATTATTAAAGGATTAGTTTCATAATCCTTCATCTCACTGTATGTTTTAGTAAGCACAATATCACTAAAACCATGTTTGGATACGACGATATAATAAGTAAAGTTAGTATCACCTTTTACTTTGATAGTGTTTAAAGAAGCATTTAAATCCCCTGAAAATAATTCCCTCCCATCAGCATCATTAGCATAAATCTTCAGATTCGCAGATGTTATTATATTGTCCAAATATGTTGCCACTTTTGCTTTCAACACTTCTATTACTTCAAAGCTAAATGTAAAATATCCAAAAGCATCAGGAGTAAGATCTCCTACACTTAATACTTCAGGAGTAACAGTAGTAACCTGATCTTTGTTGCAAGATATCATAATAGGCAGAGGGCGCTCTACATGTTTGGCCTCAGGAGAGCCCATAATCGGGGTGATGTATATAGCAACGTTCTGTGCATCAACTACTATGTAGCGAGTTAATTCATATTTACCCACGGGAATAGGTATTTGGACTGATAAGTAAGAACCTCCTGAGTTTAATAAATCTACGTACCCGTCAAATGCAGTAGTCCCGTCAGCAGCGCTTAATGTAACTAATACTTTAGCAGGAGTTGATTCTAATTGTAAAAGATCGGTAGAACGTATTTTTTGTGTAAATGCAAATTGCAAAGATGTCATTTCATTCGATGACACTTCATCAACCTCAGTGCAGCTGGTCAACGCTACAAACCCCGTCATCAGGATTAATAGTAATATTCTAATTTTTTTCATACTTGACATTATTTCATTTATTAATTGTTGTTTAAAATAAGTTGAGTCCCCTACTATCGAGGCTTCTTTCTGTTAATTGTTAATATATAAACCTAGTATTATTTCAGTTGTAAAACCAAGCCTTTTATTTGTTCTTTTTATTTCGACAGGATAGTCTTCGTCATTGTATTTATATATATTCAAATACACAAATATCAACAGGGACGCTTGTATTCTTTATTGTATTATTTATGTTTGAATCCAGAGTTCTATGATTTACTACTTGACCAAGCAATAAATATGGAGTTTTTTATTATCATATTCATATTCTCCGCTAGAGCTATTATTTGTATTAACTACAAACAATACATTTCCACTAGAATCGTAACTATAATTTATTGTATAAATACTACTATTATCCTCGCTTTTTTGTATTATTGAGGTTATTTTACCGATATCATTTCTCGTATATTTTCTATACGATTACTATCTTCGAATTGCACTAGCACAGCTTTTTCATATGTGAACAACTCTTCTGATATGCTGTTTTTGATTTTTATAAGATACCCATCTTTGTAATTATAAATAGTCTCTCTAACTATGGTATTCCCGTTTGTTTTTATAGAGTCCTTTTTTTTTATTAGTAAATTCTCATCATCGTAATAATAATAACATTTAATTAAGCTATTGTAGGATTCGGAACCATTGTCTAAATTAATTATGTTAGATAATTTTGTTTAGCTATTTTAATTATTTTGGTTGATACCTCTGGTGATTCAGAGGTGTTATCATTTGAGCATCCAATAATACCATAGCCAATAAATAATAATAATAATAATAAAATTTTCTCCATTTTGTTTCATTAAGTTTCTTATAATTAATTCACTAACGCCCGGAATAAAAAAAAAAGCCAAACGATTCACACTGTAGGCATTTTGAAATTATCCAAATTTACGCTAACCTAATTAGTGGCCGGCAAATGTCAGAAAGATACTTAAGCTTTTTAACCAAATAAAGACATAAAAACATCAGTATAGGTTTTATTACAATTTCTAAAAATATTCATGGCTTCAATATCTGATTCTTCTTTTTTTTGATTTTTTTTTTTTGATTTTTTTTGATTTTTATGTATTGTAATTTGCACATAAAATGGGCTACTTATTTTTCCTTTATATCCGAATCGATATCGCTGTACAGATATTGTTTTTTATTCATCTATTACGAGGTTGCCATTGAAGATTTAAAACAAGTATAATAGTATAGGGTTTTTCTAATTCCAAGCTCGTCGGAAGGCCGCAGGCTTGGCACGTTTTACTTAAAAAAAAGCCATATGGTGTTATTTTTATGTCTTTTTACGACTTGAAAAAAGATATATACTATAGAGATTTGCATAACCTTTAGGCATGGCTTGCTAAAATAAAAATTTCCTTCATATTTTACCAGAGAGTTCTTAAGGTCCTGCCGACTTTAGGAACTCTTTTTTTAAAACGGGTAAATTTAAATGAAAAAACACATAGTGTGCTACGCTATCAGACAATATTACCCTGAGCCGCAGTTATAAGGTATTAGAATATGAACGACAAACTGCTAATTTTCATTTTTTAGGATAACATTTTTATCACAACGGAACGTAATTCCCATCTGGACTAATTTATCTGTCCGTATTACACCATAACAATATGTAACCAAGTACTATTTAACCGCCTGAATAAGTAAAAACTTAATAACCATGAGTATAAAGAAATTAAACAACATAAATAGACACCCCCAGTTAACAAAAAAACTTAACGTTAAAGCGTATTCTTTAACCGAGATTTTAATTGTCTTGTGCATCATTGGCATTCTGCTGCTAATGGTGCTGCCAAATCAAACCTCAGTAATCGGTCAGGCAAAAGCTATTGAAGCGCAGGCGATGCTTAATCAGGTGTATGGTTTAGAAAAAAGTTATTTCTACAGACATTCAAAATATTCAGGCAATTTAGAAGAAATTGGTTTTGAGCAGGAAAAAACAGTTGACGAAGGCGGACAGGCGGTTTACAAAATTGAAATCTTAGAAGCATCAAACGATTCCTTTTCGGCTCGTGCCACCGCTACTTCAGATCTTGATAGTGATGGTAGTTTCAATACCTGGGAAATCGACAGCAAAAAAATATTAACTGAAGTAACTAAAGAATAAATTGAAAACAGCCCCAGCAATTTTATTACTTTGTTTAGCAATTGTCTTTATTCAGGATTGGAAATTCAGAAAAATACATGTGATTTTACCGCTCCTTATTTTTGCAATTTCATTCTTTATGATTGCAGTTGAAAAATACGATTTATTAGAGATCGTACTTTTTAATACTGGTTTCTTTTTAACTACACTAAGCATCTTAACGATCTACATGAGTGTGAAATCTAAAGGATTTCTAAACCCTTTCCAGCACTATTTTGGATTGGGCGACTTATTGTTTTATGTGGCTATTGCTCCTTTGTTTTTATTAAAAAATTACATTCTCTTTTTTGTTCTGTCACTTCTGTTTGCCATCATCCTGCAATTTGCATTGAAGAAATTCATTAAAGAAGAAACGGTTCCTTTAGCAGGATTCTCGGCTTTATTTTTATGCATTGTAATACTCAAAGACAGTTTTTTAGTCTTTCAAAAGATAACTTTATTATAATGACACAAGATATCATAGTTCTTCCTGAGGTTCAGCACATGGTCTCTAATGACCTTGCAAATCGATATAGAATATTACCAAAATCTTTTTCTGAAAATACTTTAGAATTATATGTTGATGATTCTAATAATAATGAAGATGCGAAAGAAGAATTGGAGCTTTTTTTAGGAAAAAATGTTATTTTTTATCCTATAGATGCTTACGAAATAGAAAAGGCATTGTCTATCTATTATCGAAAAGAACGTGCCCTATCATCTAATAAATCTCTAAATGTTGACAAAGGTGATTTTCTGGAAAATTTATTGACGGAAGCAAAATCATTAAAATGCAGTGATATTCATTTTGAGGTCTATGAAGATTCGTCCCGAATTCGTTTTAGAATCGACGGACAATTAATTGAACGTTACAAAATAGAACGCGATAATTATCTTGAGCTGGTCAATAAAGTTAAAATTAAGGCCAAATTAAATATTACAGAAAAGAGATTGCCGCAGGACGGTAGAATTACCAATGAATCTTTTGATATAAGGGTTTCGATTCTTCCTACATTGTTTGGCGAAAAAATAGTAATGCGTCTTTTAGGACAAGATGCTTCTAATATTGATTTGAACACTTTAGGACTTCAAAAAGAAGAGTTCGAAAGTTATTTAGAGGCCGTAAAAAAACCAAACGGGATTATTTTGATAAGTGGTCCAACCGGTTCAGGAAAAACAACTACACTTTATGCTACTTTAAGATTATTAAATGATAGTCGCAGAAACATTGTAACGGTTGAAGATCCTATTGAATATACTTTGAAAGGAATTAATCAGGTACAATTAAAAGAAGACATCGGGCTAACTTTTGCATCTGCCCTAAAATCATTTTTACGACAGGATCCTGATGTGATTATGTTAGGAGAAATTCGTGATTCAGAAACGGCTTTAATGGCTATTCGTGCTTCGTTAACAGGACATTTAGTTTTGTCAACAATACACACCAACTCGGCGATTGGAACAATTTCGAGACTAATTGATATGGGAGTTCCATCCTATTTGATTGCCGAAACCTTAAATCTCTCAGTAGCCCAGCGATTGGTTCGAAAACTGTGCGAAAGCTGTAAAAAAGAAACCGTTTGCAATCCTAAAGATTTTCCTTTGAATTTTAAATTTCCTTATGAAATTTCTTCTTATTACAAACCTGTGGGATGCAATAAATGTTTTCATACCGGATACAAAGGAAGAACTGCCATTTATGAAATTTTAAATATTGATAACACAATTACCGAAGCAATTAAGAATAATACCATTACAAAATTATATAGCAATGACAAAAATTATAAATCTCTGCCCCAAAAAGCATTTGAGATCTTAGCCATAGGAGAGACTTCTCTAGAAGAAATATATTCAATTTTAATAAACATATAATATAATGCTTAAACAGGTTGTTTACGTACTAGCTGCGTTATTTTTCACAAATATTATTGTAGCACAGCAAGATATTGTTGAATTAAGTAGAAAATTTGACGAATTGTCAATACAAAAAAAGGGATTAAACGAGACTATTAAAATTGATGTTTCAGGACTCACATTACATGATTTTATTTCTTCGATTGCCGAGGAGCATCAATTGAATGTCGATATTGATACAGAATTAAATCAGCCAGTTGCCAATAACTTTTTTGATGTTACAGTCAAAGATGTTTTTATTCACCTGGTTCAAAAATATGACTTGGAGGTTTCTTTTATGAATAATATTGTCATTTTCAAGAAAAGAAAAATTATAGCCGTAGTAGAAAAGAAACAGCCCAAAGTTATTGATGTAACGTATAATTCGCAGAATGATTTTTTATCTGTAAGGCTTGAAAATGATACGCTGTCAGCAGTAGCAAAAGCAATTATAGACAAATCCGGTAAAAATCTAATATTAGGGCCAGATATAAAAAACATCAGGGTTTCAGCCTACATTTTAAATCGTCCGTTTGATCAGGTTATTGAAATGATGTCTAAATCAAATGATTTATCAGCTACAAAAGATGATAACGGTTTTTATTTTTTACAAAAAAATACAGCTGCAAATGCTGCTATTCAGTCTAATGGTCCAAAAGCAAAACAGCCTAAAGTTAGTCTTGGCGTTCCAGGATTTTATGAAGTTAATATCAACAAAACTGGTTTTTTACAAGTCAATGCCTATATCGCAGATGCTTCAGACCTGTTAACAGAAGCGGCTGAAAAACTTCACATTAACTACTTTTTATACAATAAACCTGAAAACGAAAAAACAACACTTTCAGCAGATAACATCACTTTCGATGACCTTTTAGCCCATATTTTTAAAGGAAAAAAATACACCTTTAAAAAACAGGATAACTTATATTTAATTGGAGAGGAAGCTACAGAAGGATTAAGAATGACCGAGTTGATCCAATTAGAAAACAGATCCATTGAATCGATTATATCTACACTGCCTAAAGTGTTTTCTGAAAAACTAGAAATAAAAGAATTTATTGAATTAAACGGATTAATTGTTTCCGGATCACGTTCTATTCTGGAAGAATTAAAAATTTATATTAAACAAATTGACAAAGTTGTGCCAATGGTACAAATCGAAGTTATTATTGTTCAATACAATAAATCTTATGATATTCAAACCGGGATGAAAGCAGGTTTAGACAAGATAAATTCTGTTAAAACTGGCGGCGTACTTTTTCCAAGTTCAGATGTTACTTTAAACGGTTCTTCTGTAAACAGTCTGATAGATGCTTTTAACGGTTTTGGTCTATTTAAACTCGGAAAAGTGACAGAATCATTTTATCTTAATCTGAAACTTCTTGAAAACAACTCCGTTTTAAAAATAGAATCTACTCCTAAAATTGCGACAATAAGCGGACATGAAGCTAAATTATCAATTGGAGAAACAAGTTACTACTTTGAACAAAACAATCGATTAATTAACAGTAATATTGGAAATGATATCCTGAACTCAGGAACATGGAAATCTACTGATGCTAATTTGAGCGTATCAATCAAACCTTATGTTTCTACAGATGAAAACGTAACCCTGACAATAGCTGTAGAAAAAAGTTCTTTCTTGGCCAGGGTTGGTGAAGATGCTCCTCCGGGAAAAGCAACTCAAAAATTTGAATCATTGGTAAGAGTTAAAAACGGAGAGATGATTTTATTGGGAGGGCTGGATGAATTGAAAAAAGAAAATTCAGGATCAGGAACTCCTTTAATATCACGAATTCCTATTATAAAATGGTTTTTCAGCAGTAGAAAAAAAGGGAAAAGCGATTCTAAACTTCATATTTTTATTAAACCAACAGTTATTTATTAATGTTAGCAACTTTATCTAAATTCATAAAACTGAATGACATAAATGTCGTTGGCGTAATCAAAAAAGAAGATTACGAAATCTATAATTTGCTGACCGTAAAAAAGAAAGCAAACAAGATTTCTATTATTTCTCAGCAAAGTTTTGAAAGCTTTGAAACACTAAGCAAAACAGCCGATAAAAAAATACCGCTTTTAATAGTAATGGAAGGTAAAGGTGTTTTGAATAAAGAAATTGATTATGAAAATGAAACCGATGTAAACTGGCAAAAAAACATAGACCATAATGCTATTTACTATACTGATTTAAAAGGTTTCAAATCGAACTTTATCAGTTTTTGCAGAAAAAGCATTGTTGAAGAAACGATTTCAAACTTTAAAAAAAATGGATTTGAAGTTGTAGACCTTTATATTGGATCGTTTCTGGCTGCATTGCTTAATGCAGCATTGCAAAAAGAAGTTTTACTTTCAACTGATTTACGTCTGGAATTTCAAAATGACAAACTTCTAAGTTTTTCTAAACAAAATGAAGCTGTTAAAATTGAGGACTATAAAGTTGGAGAAGAAACAGTATCAAGCATTTTTTTACCTCTGTACGGCGCGATTATTCATTTTTTTGTAAAACCAAAAGATGTTTCAAAAACGATTAATGCTTCTTTAAACAGTGAGGAATTAATTTATAAAAAAGCCTTTGGAGTATTAGGGATAACAATGCTTGCTGGCTTTCTCACTACTTTATTAGTAAGTTATTTTCTAATTCAATATTATGGTACAAAAAATTCTGAACTGAATCTCCAGACGGTATACTCTAATCAATCCTATCAGTTGATATTAGATTTAGAAGCTCAAAAAGAAAAAAAATTAAACATTTTAAAGGAATCAGGAGTTTTATCATCAAAATTTCTCTCTTATTATGGTTATGAAATCATCAAATCAATTCCATCAAATATTTCTTTGAATGGATTGAATATTATTCCGTTAAAAGAAGAATATAAAGAAAGTAAAAAAGCTTTTTTCGATAGTAAAATTATCATTATCAAAGGTGAAACCTTTCAGGAATCATCGTTTAATAATTGGCTGGAAAATTTAAAAAAAATGGATTGGCTGCAACGCTTCGAAATCATTAGCTTAAAAAAAGACAAGAAAAACAAATCAATATTTGAAATAAAAATAACACTAAAAAATGTTTGAAAACTATTCTTATAAACAAAAATTTTACGCACTGATTGCGCTCTTTTTTTTATTGTCGATTACAGCATATAAAAGATCCTTTCACGCTTTATTCGATGTAGTTACAGAATATCGAACACTTTCAAAAAAAGCAGATGATATCAATAAAAAGGCAAAAAACACAAACGGTCTGACTAAAGATATCGCTTATTTAGACAAGATAATGGGAAAAGAAGGAGTCTCAAAAGAAATGGTCCAACAGGGTATTGTCAGTTTTGCTTCTGAAAATTCGCCTCAGGTTTCTATCAGCGATTTAAAACCAATCCATGACTTTTCTGAAGAGGATTATCATATTATTACAAATCAGCTGGATGTAACAGGAAATAGCAATCAGCTTCTTAATCTGGCTTATAATTTTGAAAAGAAATTTAATCTTTCAAGAATGGTAAGCATGAATTTTTACACCACAAAAAAGAACAATAAATCTGAAGTTTTACATTTAAAAATGATTTTTCAAAACTATGAAAACAATAAATAAAATTATACTTATTGCCTTGGCAATCCTTACCTACTCTTGTGAAGATATTCTTGAAGAAGATATTAGTGACGACACGATTCAAATTCTCTCTCCTGCAAACAATGCTAAAATTGAAAGTAATGTAGTTGGCTTTAAGTGGAACAGTCTTAAAGGAGCTGACAAATATCGCATTCAGGTATATGAGTCTGATCAGGTATTAGTATTGGACTCTTTAACTACTAAAACCAGTATTACATTGCCTTTGAAAGCGGGAACTTATATCTGGAGAGTACGTGGAGAAAATTACGCTTATGAATCCATATATTCATTTCCGTCGAATTTTTCGACAACAATCCCAAATGATTTAACCAATCAACAAGTTATTTTATTAAGTCCTGAAAACGATAAATTTGTAAATTTCACCAATATAACCTTAAGTTGGGAGCCTCTTAATAATGCATCAAGTTATAGTCTGACGGTAGTTAATACTGCTACCAGCCAGGAAGTATATCCTAAAACTGATTTGACGGATACATCAATAACTCTCGATTTACCCACCTTAGCAGATGGAACATATGAGTGGAGGTTAAAAGCTAAAAACGAAGAAACGGAAACAAAACAATATTCAGCGCGTAAATTCCATCTCGATACAACGATTCCTAATCAGCCAAAAAACACTCTTCCTATCGACAATTCTACTCAAACAGTCAATTCTAGTGTTACATATACCTGGAGCATTGCCCCAGATATTGGAAATACCAAATCGCCAGTTTCATACATAATTGAATTTGCGAGCGATATGGATTTCAATAGCATTGTTCAAGCACAATACAGTAATTCAACCACATTACAGTATGCATTTTCAGTAGCAGGTGTATATTACTGGAGAGTTAGAGCTGTTGATGGCGCCGGAAATATTGGAACAAATAGTGCAGGATTCAAGTTTACCGTGAATTAAAATGGACAAAAAGAAAATAAATATAATTCTTATTATCGTGGTTCTTGCGCTTTGGGGAACCGTTGGATATCGGGCCCTTAATCGTCAATTTACCAATAACAAAGTGATTCTTGAGAAACAGAATAAACTTAATAATGCAGCAATTACTCAGACTGATAAAGATACTTTTAAACTGGTAAAGATAAATCGCGATCCGTTTTTAAACAAACAATTTCAAACTGTTATTGAGACACAAAAGGCTATAACTTCTTATCATAAAGTTGCAAAAAAAGTAGTTGTTCCCAACGTCCCAAAAGGAGATCCAAACCTTCTCTGGCCACGTCTTTCTTATCATGGTTATATCGGATCTAAGGAAAGAAATGAAGATTTGGTTTTGCTTACAATAGATTCAAAATTAAGTAAACTAAAGCTAAACTATCCTGTCAACGGACTAGTTGTTAAAAAACGGTATAAGGATTCAATAGAGGTTTTTTTTAATGCCGAAACAAGAATGATACGATTACGGCTTTGAAAGTCTTAGGTATTCATTATTAATATTATACATTCATTTTTTAAACAAATAATAATTTGAAGACATATACAACACCACGTTTTGCAGCTATCATTTTAGCATTTATTCTGCTTTCTTTCGGCGATCCTTATACTATCAAAAGAATTTCTGATAAAGATTTCAGATATGAATTTTATACTACAGACAAAAAAATAAAACCTATAACCACAAAAACTTATTATTGGTTTAAAGGCGGTCTTATTCATGAAGCTCAGGGCGGTATTGCCGGAGATTTGCTTGATGATAAATTTACTAAAATCTACCACAGCAATCAATTGGCAGAACAAGGACAGTTTAAAGAAGGCCTTCGTGTGGGCTTATGGAAAACCTGGTATCCAAACGGTGTTTTGGCCACTAGAATGTCTTACAGCAAAGGTTTGCGCTCCGGGAAATATTTTCGATACGATGAAAACGGAAAGTTGATCGAAAATGGAAAATTCAGTACTGGCTTAAAAACCGGAAAATGGACCAATGCCGAAACCAAAGAAATTACTACCTACAAAAAAGGCGTAATTGTCAAGAAAAAAGAAACTTTTACCAAATCTGAAAAATACAGAATCAAACAAGAACATATCAAGCTGGAAAACAGTAAGGATACTCAAAAAGAATTAGAAGCCACTTCTGATGCTGCCAAACTTACTGCTCTTAAAGCCAAAACAAAAGAAGAAAAAGCATTAGCAAAAGAAAAAGCTAAAAAAAATGCTGAAGCTGAGGCTGCTGCCAAAAAAGCGCAAAAAGCCGCAAAGAAAGCGGCAAAAAATCAACCTAAAAAAGATTCTAAAGTAGAAACATTCTTTAAAAATCTTTTCAAAAAGAAAGATAAAGCTCCAAAAAATGGTTAAGGCTCATAGTTTGTTATATGCTATTTATGTTTGCTTAATTGTAGCTATAATTTGCGGGGCGTTGCTGTACTTTTCCAATTTGTACAACCAGCTGAATCTGTATTATAATCTTCAGGAAGAACTTTATATTCAGAATCAATCGGTTTTAAATTTTGCTTTGGGAAATAAAATGGCTCCTGCAGAAATTGAAAAAGACGAAAATTCAGGTATCGAAGGCAGCTATGAAACAAAACCATACGGATTACTTTCTTTGGTTTTAGCACGATCTTATATTTCAAACGACTCTGTTTTTTCAGTGCACTTTGCCGGGGCGCGAAATCTCGACAAAAATGCCGTTTATTTGACCAATTTCTCAAAATCATTGTTTTATTCCGGAAGTGTAAAACTTATCGGAAACAATAAATTGCCAAGTACTTTTATTGAAACTTCGTACATCAACAACGATTTAAATAAGCTAACGGCAGAAGGAAAAATTACTATTTCAGAAATGCAATTACCGGAGGTTAATCCGGAATTTAAAAAAATATTTCAAGGATTAAAATCAGAAAAAACAAAACTTTCTGATATAGAAAAGCCTAACGATTCTTTGTATTATAATTCCTTTTTTAATGCTACAAAGGAAATTGAGGTACAATCAAATTTGGGGAATATTATATTTAAGGGAAACTTCATTGTAAGATCCGGAGATTCTATTAGGGTGAAAAAAAATACGGTTCTTGAAGATGTGATTTTAATTGCTCCAAAAATAACTTTTGAAGCAGGTTTTAAAGGAACTGTCCAGGCATTTGCTACAAAAGGAATTGAGCTCGAAGAAAATGTAACGCTACATTATCCATCCGTAATTTGTGTTTATAATGAAAGCGAGACCGAAGCAAAAATTAAGATAAAAAAAGAATGTCAAATAAGGGGTGCCGTAGTTTTGTTTGGTAATGCTAGCCACCTGATTGACAAAAATACAATCGAAATAGACGAAGATGGATTGCTTTTTGGCGATTTGTACTGCTCTGGAAAACTAATGCTTAAAAGCAATGTTTACGGCTCTGTTTATACCAATCGTTTTTTCCTGAAAACGGCGGCCTCCAGCTATGACAACATGATTAGCAATATTGAAATTAATACGGAAAAACGTCCGGATTATTTTATATCGATTCAATTGTTCAATACTCAAAAAACAACTTATGGTGTTATCAAAAAGGTATTATAAACTGTCTGCCAATTCAATTTTAGAATCAGTTATCGCACTGACGATAATTTCCGTTTGCCTGTATTTTGCAGTTTTGATTTTTGCATCGGTGTATACACCAAAAACGTCTGCTAAATTTTATGGCACGCAAAATAAAGTCAATGAACTCTTTTATTTATCTGAATTAGAAAGTGATTCCATATCAGGTGAAAATGAAAATCTTCTGATAGAAGAAGAAACGGTAAACGATAATCTGAAAAAAATTTCAGTAGAATACAAAGACAGTACACATTTTAAATTCGAGGAAAGCTTTTATGTTCAAAATCCATAGTAATACAAAATCAGTCCCTGCTTTTTCTATAATAGAAGCAGTTGTTGGTATGGCCATTACGGCTATTATCATGGGGGTTTTGTTTGTTATTTTTTCGATTATTAACGGGAGAATGCTGGATTTTAAAAATCAAAATCAATTAGTTAATGATTTAAACCGATTGACTTACAGTTTGAACAAAGATATTTTCGAAAAGGAAAAAATGATGGTTACGGAAAGTGAAATCGATTTTAATAGTTACACCGGAGAAAAGGTTTCTTACCAGTTTTCAGACGATTATATTTTAAGAAACAGTGAAACCTTTATTGATACTTTCAGAATTAAGTTAAACAAAATGATGGTAGATACAGTGAGAAGCAAATCAGAACAATTTGTTTTTCAGAAGATTAAATTAAATATAGAATCAAACGAAAAAGAAATGGATTTACGATTTTACAAAAGAGTGTATCCGAATGAATTATTAGAAAAAATGAAAAAATAATGAGTTTTGATTTAACCACATATAAAGCTCCAAAAGCAGAAAAGAAGGATTTCAGGATTGAAACCGGGTCTTTTCAGTTCTCTAAAAAACTTTCTGACAAGAAAAAGGAAATTTTTTATAGGGAATTGGGTATGCTTTTAAGATCTGGAGTCGATTTTAAAAAGGCATTGGAAATTTTGAGTAATCAATCTGCCAATAAATTCGAGAAAGAATTAATTCTTGAAATCAAAGAAAAAGTAGTTGAAGGAAGAAGTGTTTATGAATCGATGCGTGAAACCAATCAGTTTTCGGCTTACGAATATTACAGTATTCAAATTGGTGAAGAAACCAGAAAATTAGAAGAAGTTTTAGGTGAATTACAAAAATATTTCAACCGAAAAATTCAGATGAAAAGACAAATTATATCGGTTATGACCTATCCGACAATTGTCATGCTTGTTACAATACTGGTTTTGTATTTCATGCTGAATAAAGTGGTTCCAATGTTTAGTTCTGTTTTTAAACAATTTGGAAGCGAATTGCCAAAAAGCACTCAAATTATTTTGAAAATTTCGAATCATTCGGGGATGTTTTTTTCTGTTGTTATTGGGGTTATAGTTGGTTTAATTGTCATTCACATGGCATTAAAGGAAAAAGATAGTTATAGATCGTTTACCACTAAAATGCTTTTAAAGATTCCGTATTTCGGAAATCTGATCCGTAAAATATACATTTCGCGTTTTTGTCAGGCGATGAATTTATTGATTACATCAAAAACAACCTTGATCAATTCACTGACATTAACAGCAAAAATGATAGGCTTCTACCCTATTGAAGTGGCCATTGTTCAAATAAAAGAAGACATTACAAGAGGAGCGTCTTTAAATGAAAGTTTGAAAAAACACAGTGTCTTTGAAAATAAAATGGTTTTGATGGTCGAAGTTGCTGAACAAGTGAACCAGCTTGAAACCATGTTTGAAAGATTAACGGAGCAATACAATGAGGAAATAAGCCATCAAACCAAGATGATTGGAGTCATTTTAGAACCCATGATTATCATTGTAATTGGCGCTATTGTAGGGGTAATTATGGTTTCTATGTATGCTCCAATGTTTGACCTGAGTAAAATCATTAATAAATAGTTTGTTAGATTCTGGTATGAATACCTTTATTTTTAAATTGTAAAAGTGTTATTTTTTTAATCAAAAAGATATTGATCAATATTGACTTAAATCCTTATTTATATGGCTTATTTGAATATAAGAAAGATATAAAGAGAAATAGATTTGCTTTTATAACTTATAAAAAAATAAAATGAAAAAAATTAGTACTGTTTTCCTATTAGGAATTACATTGGCTTTATCTGCAATTTCCTGCAACAATGATGAATCGTCTGATACGATATCGAAAGTGGGTGAATTACAATTAGATTTTGACGGAAAAACTTTTGTTTCTACCGGTGTACAAGCAATTGTTGCCTCGGATTATATTTCAATCACAGCAATCCGAGTTGCAGAAGGTGGTCTTGTTCAAATCACTATTCCATCTAATAAAGTTGGGGCTTATGCCTTCAAAGACTTCATTGCTAATGTCATAGTTTGATGTTTTTAACTTTTACGGGCATAAGCTTAAATCTGATATAATAAAAACAGGTACTGTCCAATTTTAATCATAAGAAATGATTTGCAGTATCTTTCCTTGTATAAAGCCTTATCGTGTTATTTATAAGTCTTAATAGATGCTGTTTATTGCTGAAAAAAAAACAAAATTGCGCAGACAATCCTGCTGCTAAATCAGTTTTGTATATTGTTTAACAACAGGTGTTTACTTAATGAAAACTTCAAAAATATCATTTATAATTACATTTTTATTTATTGCCTTGACTTTTTTCCTAATAGGATACAAAGTAAAATTTTCCGATCGCATTGTCACAGTTAACAGTTCCATGCTTTTCAAGGGCTTTATAATGACAAAGGAATTAAAGCGTGCAGGAGAGAAAGAATTTAATGTGAGAAAGAAAGAGCTTGATAATTTATATTCACTACTGCGGTCAAAGTCTATTGCTGCCCCTGAGAAAGAAATGATAATGAAACAGCTCGAACAGGGCAAGGAAGAATTTGAAATGTTCAATAAGACTTTTGCTTCTAATGAATCTTCAAAGATATGGTCGCGAATCCATAGCTATACAAAAGAATTTTCCAAAGAAAATAATTATCAGTTCATAATAAGTACGGACAACAGGGAAACTGTACTGTTTGCTGATCAAAATAGTGATGTAACTAAAGAATTGCTTATCTATATAAATAAAAAATATGAAGGAGTTAAATAGGATTGTTTTTGCATTTCTATTTTTTGTTTTGTTCTCCTGTAAAAAAGATACACATTCAACAAAATTAGATGACTCAGAAATTAGGGATCGCTATTTTAATCTTGAAAAAATAGGTTGGAAGTCTCAGGTTTATATCCAAAAAGGTGAAGATATCGCTTTTATGGCTACCGAAGTTCCTATTCAGTACTATCTATTGAAAGACCTGGGAACTGAAAACCTAAAAACAGTTGATTCTCTTTATGAAAAAAATAAAAGGGAGCGTGTTGTTGAATTTGTTTTCCAACAGGAAGAAGAAAAAGATTTACTCTCGAGAGATTTTACAGTAATGGATTATACTGATGCTGTAAAATATATGTCATTTGGTCTTGAAAAAGATTTTTATGTTGTAACGTCTAAAAAAGATACTATTCAATGTTCTGGAGTTGCGTACGAGCGCAATTATAAAATTGCGCCTTTTCAAAAAGTACTGCTATTCTTCTCCGGAATAGATCCAAACGAAAAAATACAGCTTGTATATACTGATTTCCTTTTTAGAAAAGGAACTCTAAAATTTAAATTTAAAGATACCTATACCCAAATAGCCTTATGATTAAGCAAAGAGAAGTAAGTAAATTAAAAAAAACAATTGCTATTTATTTAGCCATGATGATTCTTTTGGAAACCGTGCAGCCCATGCAGATTTATGCATTAACAGGAGGTCCTTCACAGCCGGAGTTTGAAGCTTTCACGCCAATTGGAACTTCTGATATGGTTGATCTGGCAAGTGGTGATTTTAATTATAACATTCCAATCATGGATGTAGGTGGGTATCCATTAAACTTAGCTTACAATTCCGGAGTTACTATGGATCAGGAAGCCTCCTGGGTTGGATTGGGCTGGAATCTGGATGTTGGACAAATCAACAGGCAGTTAAGAGGCCTGCCGGATGATTTTGACGGAGATGAAATGATTTATGAGAATAATTTAAAACCAAATGTAACGATTGGGGCAAATTTTAATGTTTTTGTAACCGCCTTTGGTCTGGATGAAAGTGGTAGTGCTAAAGGGAGTGCTAGTGTAGGGGTTGGTGTTAAGTATAATAACTATGAGGGAATTGGCATTACACCAAGCGCAGGTTTGAATTTTCAGGTCAGTGAGAATCTTTCTGTTGGAATGGATATTTCTTCTTCTGCTTCTGAGGGGGTATCTGTATCACCAAATGCGTCATTTTCTAAAAAAATTGGAACTATAACAAATACTGATATAAATCTTGGCCTCAATGCAGGTGTTAGTTATAATAGCAGAAAAGGCATTGAAAGTGTAACATTGGGCGCATCAGTAAGTACTCAATCTTACCATGGAATAAAAAATCAGCTACAATCCACAATCACTAATGCAGGTCAGGCAATTTCGGGTTCAGTATCTTTCATAAATGCATCTTTTACTCCTACTAAGCGAGTAGCAATGAGCTCGTCCAATTATATGTTTAATTTAAATATTGGTACGGAGTTCTGGGGAGCAGAAGCAGGAGTTAAGTTTTCAGGCTACCGTACCAGTCAGGGAATTATGGATTCCGAAAAATATAAAATAGAAAAAGCGTATGGATTTGAAAACACATTTAACGCCGGAAGATCTGATATATTAGATTATAACAGAGAAAAAGACAGGACTTTTAACAAAAATACCACTTCGCTTCCTCTTACTAACAACACTTATGATTTATATAGTATCCAGGGACAGGGTATTTCAGGGCAATATCGCCCTTATAAATCGCAAGTTGGATATGTATACGATAATGAAACGACCGATGCTACAGAGGGTGGAAATGCAGGTTTGGAATTTGGAGCTGGAGGAGGCGTCCATTTTGGAATAAATAAAACTGTTACACTTGGGAAGAGTAAAACTACAGTATGGGAGAATTCTAATCCTGCATTGGGAAGGTTTACAGAGAAAAAAAACGGCAACAGTGCTGATTACGAAAAAATATTTTTTAAAAATATTGGAGGGAATCATGTTGATCAGGAATTGGATATTTTGAACAATGATTTAGCAGGTTATAGCCCTGTAAGGTTAAATATTGAAGGGGAGAAATTTTCACGAAGAACAAGTCAAAAATATTACACTGAAAATAATGCCGTTACTGGCAATAGTACTATTGCACGCACAAAACGTTTATCAAGAAATCAAACTATTCAAAAATTAACCCGAAAAGAAGCAAGTACTTACGGTTCTAACAATTTAAGCCCATTTTCTCTTAAAGGAAAACATGATAATCACACTTCAGAAATAAAAATTACCAAAGAAGGTGGGGAACGATATATTTATGGAAGAGCGGCTTATAATACTATTAAAAAAGAAGCAACTTTTGATGTAGGAACAACTCCAAATGTAGATTATACTACAGGACAGGTTAACTACACTGACAGAGACAACTCGATAGCAAATAATCAAGAAGGAGACCAGTACTTTAATAGAGTCACGACACCAGAATATGCACACTCTTTTTTACTGACTTCTGTTTTATCTTCTGATTATCAGGATTTGAAATCAGACGGACCTTCAGACGATGATTTAGGTTCGTACACCAAATTCGACTATGAAAACAAAAGCAAAGACAAAGCCCATACCTATAAATGGAGAATTCCTTTTAAAAGTAAATCAGCCACTTTTGATGAAGGGCTTCGCTCTAGTAAAAAAGACAATAAGGGTAATTACATATACGGAGAAAAAGAACTTTTATATGTCAAAAAAATTATAACCAAAACACATGTTGCAATTTTTCATCTTTCACAAAGAAATGATGGTTACGGAGTAATAGACGAAAATGGAGGATTTAGTGAAGATTCCAAGATGTATAAACTTGATAAAATTGCATTGTATGCTAAACCCGAATATGATGCAAAAGGAGAACAGGCAATTCCAATTAAAGAAGCTCATTTTGAATACAATTACAGTTTATGTCAAAAAATTGACAATAATATAGATAATAATAATTCGAACAAAGAAAATCCTGCTTTTGATGGCAAACGAGGAAAACTGACTTTAAGTAAAATATATTTTACTTATAAAAATTCAAACATGGGAAAATTCACTCCTTATGTTTTTGATTATGGCTATAATCCAGATTACGATATGAAGGGATATGATATCTGGGGAAATTACAAAAAATCAAGCAACAATCTGAGTTCGGCTACTACAAGTGATTTATCGAATCCGGAATATCCGTTTGTTGATCAGCATGACAGAACACTCTCTGATCAGTATGCTTCAGCGTGGTTATTAAAATCTATACGATTGCCCTCCGGAGGAGAAATCAAATTGAATTTTGAGGCAGATGACTATGCTTTTGTACAAGATAAGCAAGCAATGCAAATGTTTAAAGTCACTGGCAGCGGTGAGGAAAAAACACCAAATAACAACGCCTTAAATGATGCAAAAACAATTAAATCTTTAGGGAAATATCTATATATCGAAATCGATCAGGATATAGACATTAACAATTCAAATATCGCACAAGTATTTCGTGATACATACCTAAAATCTATTGGAACAGATGGGAATCCATTATATTTTAGATTCTTATTGAATATGGTAAATCCTAACCCACTACCAGGAATTGGGGGTACTGATAAATTTGACTATGTAACTGGTTATGCAAACATAGACAATCCGCTAGATTGCGGTTTTTTTGAAAATAATGGAAAAAAATATGCTTCAATACCGGTTGACTACGTAACAAAAAGTGATGGTTTTAAGGCCGAAAAGCAGGTAAATCCGATAATTAAAGCGGGTTGGAATTTTGGAAGAAAATATTTAAACCGGCTTGTTTATAGTATGGACAATCAGGAAGATACCAACGATTTGGAAGGCGTTGTAAAAGAATTAATTGGTTGGATGCCCGCTCTTTTAGATATATTTAAAAGTCCAAATGCAAAGCTGGAACAAAGCGGGATTGCAAGCCAATTTGTTACAAATAAATCCTGGATTCGCTTAATGCATCCCGGAAATGGAAAAATTGGAGGCGGCAGCAGGGTAAAAAATATTACCCTTAGTGACCAGTGGAATATTATGACCGGGAATGACTCAAACAACATTTATAAACAATCATATGGACAAAACTATTCATATAAGGGTGCTGACGGTAAATCATCTGGTGTTGCTACCTACGAGCCGCTGGGTTGCAAAGAAAATCCTTCTGTAAAACCTTTTTACGATAAAAACAAAAAGGATCTTTTACTGGGGCCAGACAGTGATAATTATGTTGAAGAACCATTTGGAGAATCTTTCTTCCCAGCACCAAAAGTTACCTATGGAAGAGTTACAGTGGCTAATGTACCCCGACAAAAAACAAATGCAACACTGGAGGTGAAAAAACATGCAACAGGTTCTGTGACAACTGAGTTTTACACCTCTAAGCAATTTCCTACTCTGGTAGATCGCACCACTTTATCATCAAATTTTGATTCTTCTACTGCCTTGGGTAGTTTATTAAATTTAAATGTCAAAAACCATATTACTTTATCTCAGGGTTTTTCAATTCATACCAATGATATGGATGGAAAAATTAAAAATCAAAGAGTATACGCTGAAGGTCAAAAAGATTTTATCTCCGGTGTAGATTATGCCTACAGCACTATATCAAATCCGCAAAAAGCTAGTAGCGGAAAACTTAATAATACTATTCAAACAATTGGCTCAAAAGGAGAAATTAGCCAAAAACTTGTAGGTGTAGATTATGATGTTATTAATGATTTTAGGGAAAGTACAAATACTACTACTACAGCTGGGGTTAATTTTAATCTGGCAACGCTTCCATTTACGATTTTAGTAATAGTAGTACCTACAATTATACCAACTTACTCCAAACTTGAAGGCCAAATTCGAACAGCAACAACAACTAAAGTAATTCATAGTTCTGGGATATTAGTTGAAAAGGTTGCTTATGATGTCAGTTCAAAAGTTTCTACGAAAAACTTAGCCTGGGATGCTGATACTGGAGAAATTTTATTGACCCGGACCACCAATGAATATAACGACAATTATTTCAGTTTTAATTTCCCTGCTTACTGGAGCTATGATGGAATGAGTCAGGCAGCTAAAAATGCTGAATTCACATCTGAAATAGAAAAATCTAGCGAGGGATACAAATTATCTAAAACAACAGCAAAAGCTAGTGATTATTTAATCAATGGGGATGAAGTATTTATTACAGGATTTGATGCCGAAAATAATAGAATAGATACCAGGGCATGGGTTGTTAAGGTCAATGATGTAAATTTTAAGGTTCTTGATATCGAAGGAAAATTAATTAACAATGTTGATAAATCAGGAAAAATAAAAGTAATACGATCTGGTCACCGTAATATGCAAATGGCCGTAATGGCAAGCATTACCTCTATGAGGAATCCACTTTATGAGTATGATGCAAGCAATAATGCTGTAGCGGCCAAACTCAATATTGGGGACAATCCGTTTCAATCAGATAATACAAATAATAGAATTGTAAATGCTTCCGCTGTATCTTACAATGATATTTGGCCATCACAGTGCGAATGTAATTTGCCTAAAATGGTATTTGATGTAAAGGGCGACTTAAAATACCAATACGAAGAAGTTGTTTCTGATGATGACCATTCAGCTAATTTTTATAATCCATATCTATACAATATTCTGGGAAATTGGAGAGCTAACAGATCTTATGCTTATTTAACAGGAAGAAATTATACTGAGGATCCAACCCCCCGTAAAACTGGCTTCTTCTCAGATTTTTACCCGCTGTATGTTAAGACCCAGGGGAAATGGCATATCTCTAGTTACAATATAGAAAAATGGACTTATGCTTCACAAGTTACTCAGTACAATCCATATGGCCAGGAAGTTGAAAACAAAGATGCCTTAGATCGTTATTCATCAGCTATATATGGATACAATAATCGCTTACCGGTTGCTGTAGCATCTAACACAAAATATAGCGAATTAGCTTCTGATGGATTTGAAGATTATGACAGTAATCCCCAGTGCAGCAAAGCTTCTCACTTTGACTACAAGGCACAGTTAAAACAAAATGAGATAAGCATCACCAATACTCAATCGCATACGGGGCGAAAGAGTTTAAAGGTTGCACCAAATAAAAAAGCAACTGTAAAAAAGCAAGTTATCGCTTGCGATAAATTATAATATTACTAAACCGATGAAAATCAATTATATATTTCTTTTTGCCGTAATAAGCTTTTTGACAAACTCACAAGTTTTTTCACAGGAACTCAGTGATCATGAAATAGGTTTTGATGTAGAACAAGCTACTACAGAGTTGAAAGAAAGAGGTTTTAATGAACCTCAGGAACTGAAGTACCAAATTCAGATTATTAGGGAAATGCGTACTGCAGAATATGTAGTCATGAAAAAAGTTGAAGACAACATATTGAAAAAAATTGAGCTGCAGCAATATGATGTAAATGGACTATTGAAAACGGGTGCAGATACTGACATTCCACAGTCGGAAAGAGAGGCACTATTAGCTTTATTCGGCAGTACGATGGGAAACAGCTGGATAAATAAAACGGGTTGGGATTTTACTACTCCCGTGGCTTCGTGGAATAACTCCACAAAAACGGGCTGGTATGGTATTACCGTAAGTAATGGGCATGTGGTTTCCATAATATTAAGAAGTAATAATTTAAATGGTCCCTTGCCGCCGGAAATAGCCCAATTAAGGCATCTAAATGTTTTGGAGTTACAATACAATAAATTAACAAATAGTATATTTCCGGAAATTGGACAGTTGCAAAACTTACAGATTTTAATTTTAAATAATAATTCACTAGCGGGTATATGGCCACCAGAAATTGCAACACTACAAAATTTACAGATTTTGAGTTTAAACCAAAATCAATTAACTGGTACTCTGCCATCAGAAATTGGGCAACTTCAGAATTTACAGATTTTAGATTTAAACCAAAATCAATTAACGGGCCTCATACCACAAGAAATAGGACTGCTTACAAATCTGCTTTCTTTAGATTTAGGTTCTTATAACCATAGCAATAGGAATAATTTTACCGGAAGTATACCTGTAGAAATTGGCTTTCTTAAAAAACTTCAAATCTTAGATTTATCGTTTAACAGTTTAAGTGGTAATATTCCTTTAGAACTGGGCAATCTAACTCAACTTCAGCAATTAACATTATCCTATAATCAGCTATCAGGCAATATACCAGCAGAAATAGGGCAACTGCAAAATTTGCAAAGTCTAAATCTAACGAGAAATCAATTAACAGGTGCATTACCGCTTGAATTGAAACTGCTTTCACAGCTTAAATCTTTACAATTAGGCGAGAATAAATTAACAGGTATTATCCCTTCTGAAATAGGTTTCCTTTCTAAACTTACTTCTTTATCTCTTAATAGCAATCAGTTTACAGGTCCTTTCCCAATTGGAATAGCCAAATTAGCAAATTTAACTACATTATTGCTATACAGTAATGGCATTACAGGAAATATTCCTGAGGACATAGGGCAACTTTCGCAGCTTGAGCTTCTAAACTTATCTAGTAATGGACTTTCGGGAACTCTTCCGTCAGGGATTAACAATTTCACAAAACTTTATGGTTTATATCTAAGTAGAAATTCATTGGAAGGAATGGTTCCTGACTTGAATAATTTACCTTCGGGATGTAAAATTGGGATCCCATCTAACAAATTTCGCTTTATCGATTTTGCCCCTCAGTTTTTTTCAACAAACAAGGATTTTGTTTATGCAGGTCAAGCAGAAATTGATACACCAAAAAATATTACAGCAGGTATTGGGCGTAGCATAACAATGACAATGTATGAAGATAACCGGTACCTTCCAGATGAGACTTTCCAATGGTATAAAAATTCTAAAGTAATTTCTAGTGCGATTTCCAGGGAATTAACTATCTCAAATGTGTCGTCTTTAGACGCAGGCAGTTATTATTGTGAAGCAAGACATCCTTTGCTAACATCTTTAGATCCAGCTACAGGGAGAAATTTAGTTTTAAAGAGAGCTGTTATAACGTTAAAAACAGTTCCTTGTTCTATAGTTATAGGTACACTTGAGATACAAAATCAGGAAATAGGTTCAGAGAATTTCTGTGCCGGAGAAGAAATTAAATGTTCTTTTAATTCTTCGGCAACAGATTTAACTTATGAGTGGTCAGTAATTGACAACAATAATATCACTTTACATTCGGCTGTTAACACCACTGGTCTTTATAATTATATCCCCGTTGAACCGGGCGCATATACAATACATTTAAATGTATACCAAACAAGTGAATGTAAATTTGAATTTGATAAAACCATAATTGCGCAGACCTGCATCCCATTTGTTTCCTGCACCAAGAGTAATCCCGCAACACCAAAGATTAAGGAAATTTTTACCACCTTAGCAAATAAACTGTTAAATCTTCCGGCAGAAACCATCATAGATGGCTACACCTGTGATGAATTAAAAGCCCTTGTTTTTTATATCAAGGAAGAAACCCCTGCTATTTACAATTTTGTAAATAACACCAAGGAAGGTTTTATTGCTTTTTCTTTTGGAAACCATGCGGATTATGATGTTAAAATAGCTTCCGGGCTGAATCAGATTTTAGATTTTAATCTGGATCGGTATGAGTCTGCTGACAGGATAACAGATGTTACTGCTGCTGGCAGTCGTATTGATAGTCACATAAAACATATCGATTTTTGCTCTGAACTGTACTGCGTAGATCACATTGCTTTTGTTTTAGACGAATCAGGCTCTATAAGCCTTGCTGAAGCTGATAAAATAAAAAAACAGTTAAAGAAATATATTCAGCAACAGGCGGATGATAATGACAAACTGCAATCCAATATTTATGTTTCGCTGACAGGAATGTCTGATAGCGATACAGTAACCAGGATAGATAATATCTCACCGACACGATTAACAAATACAGATCCTGCAATTTTAAGAAGGTTTAATAATTGGATTGATAACTATCGCCTGAGAAGCGGCTGGGGGATCAGCGCTTCTTCAGATTATTGGAAAACAGCGCTTGATGTAACCTTGAATTCTTCTATGAAACCCAATGTTGTAATGATAATTACTGACGGTTGCCAGACCATTAATGTAGAGGCATTAAGAGATCAGACTATGGCAAGGTTCAGTAATTCAAAAAGTACCCTTTTCACTAATTCTGATAAACCCCATTTATATGTTATCGGTATTGCAAATGGATTTTATGTGGATGGCGGAATCGCTCGGGGAGCATTGGCGCGAAGTTTAGACCCTAACTATGCTAACCAGATTACATCGGCAACTAATGAATCAAGAGTAGTTCCCGTTTTGAGAACCTCATTAAAATATTTATTAAGTTTTGGCGAAACGGAGTATCCAACAGATAAAATTGACGATTTCAGGTCTGATTTCTATGGTTATGAGAATTTCGATTCTCTGGTAAAACCGGAAAACGAAGCCTTTTTTTCAGACAATTTAAAATTAAGCAAATTCTCATGCGGGCTTCCTACAGATAAAAATTATTGTACAGACTGCCTTTCTTTTCAGCCAATACCAAACAAAGAATATATGTTAAGTGCATGGGTTAAGGAAGAAACAGCCATTCAGCTAAAAAACTATGAAGATGCCGTAGTTAATGTAGTTTTTTTCAATAATGTCAACACAAACGATATTAGATACAGAATTGGCACGGAAAGTTTTACTGCCAAAGGCGATATTATAGACGGATGGCAAAGAATTGTCGGTAAATTCCTGATGCCTGCCGAAACTATAAGTATAGAAATTGAGCTTGAAAATAAAAACGATGGAATTCCCGTGTATTTTGATGATATCAGAATACATCCATTAGATGGGAGTGTAAAAACTTTTGTTTATGACGACCAGACCTTTACGCTTATGTCAGAACTTGATGAGAATAATTACGCTACTTTCTATGAATACGATAATGAAGGAGGTTTGGTCAGGATCAAAAAGGAAACTTCCAAGGGAGTTAAGACTATTCAGGAAACCCGCTCAGGGAATGTTATTAATCAAAATTAAATGAAAGCTATGTTTGGTAAAGCAATCCTGTATGGAAGTTTTTTAATTGGTTCTGCCGGGTATAGTCAGAACGTAAATGAGGTTTTACAGCAAATGGCAAAGCAGTACAGCATTTCTCAGCCGCTTCAATACAATTCAAATTATGTCCTATATAAAAGTGCAGCATCTAAAACAGCAGAACAATCGTATAAAGGTGTTTTTATGAAAAATGCCGGCAATGAAGTTTATATGAAAATCGATCAGACTGAAATAGTAAACTCGAAAACGATAAACCTAAAAATCAGCCATCGGGAGAAAGCAATTCAAATTGCTGATCCTATTAAAAATTATTTTGGAAGTTTAGATATTAAGCCCTTGTTGGATTTATGCAGGATTGAATCTTTTAAAGACTTCAAAACCTATTGGGAAATAATTTTGACAGCAAAAAACTATACAAATCTTCCTTATTCAAAGATTGTTATACAGATATCTAAAAAGTATTATTTACAAAAGTCTGTTTTTTACTATAGCACTGCCGTGAATTTCTCTAAGGATTATCAGACTCCAAAGTCATATTATCCCAGATTAGAAGTTGCCAATACCAATTTTAATCGAAAAGCTGTTAATGCTGCATTTTTCAAAACAGCAGATTATTTTACTTCTCCTGGCAGAAATAAATTTATCCCGGCAGAAAGATTCAAGCAATATCAGGTTATCGACCTAAGAAATATTTCCAAACAATAAAACAGATATGTCTATCAAAAAATATTTACTAGCATCTGCATGTACTCTTTTTTCAATGCTGACATTTGCCCAGCAGGAAACCCATTTAGAGGATAAATTAGTTGGAAATCAATTACAAGGACAACCAACTTTAAGAATTACAGATCCTAAATACGATGATATAAAAAAACAAAATGTTTTCACCTCTGTAAATCCAGCCGTTTCAATTCATTTTGGTTTTAATGAGGATAAAAGCAGCCCGGTCGATTATGGGAAAGTTTATTCCTGTGAAATTTCACTAGCCATTACAGCCTACGATAATTCAGGACATGTAATAAGCTCCTATACAAATTCAGCAGGCGATACTGTAACATATCCCGCTACAGTTACTTTAAAAATTACACATGATAATAGCACTAAAGGTTTTAAGTTTGATGATTATGCGGTGTATAATTTACCTGGTATACATAAGGCGGATGTAAATGTTGTATCTATTGTTTATAACGGTCAAGCGGGTGCGGCTGTTGAAAATTCAATGGCCTATCTGCAATTGAAATTCAGTACCGACCGTTATTATAATCTGCAGCTGAGCAGTACGCAGTCAAGCTCTGTTCTTCCCCTACAGCATAAATTTATAAATTACAATGGAACGCAAGCCGCCGAAGTAGGCAGCGTTAGCGCAGGAGCGGAAGAAATTCTAATTTCATGGCATAATGATCCTGCAGCACCTGCAGTAGAGTATGAACTGGAATGGACATGGATTGACAATTTTGCAGCAAATGGTGGTACATTGGCCCCAACTGAAATTGCTTTAACCGATCGGGATTTTAAATTAAACAGCACAAGGATTCAAACCAAAGAAACAGTCTACAGGATTCCAATAGTATATTTAAAAGGTTATATTGTATACAGAGTTCGGCCTGTTGGAAGATTTTTAGATGATATTTCTAAAAATTATTATGGAAACTGGACATCGGGATTTGCAGAAGCGCACAAGCTTTTGAGCGATTGGTCTCATTATTTAGTCATTGATCAAAACCACGAATTAGGAAAGAAAAACTGGCAATATCAATCTTCTTTTGCCCAGGACGGAAAGAAGAAAGAAGTGGTAAGTTATTTTGATGGTTCGCTACGAAATCGCCAGACCGTTACGAAGATAAACTCAAATAATAAAGCTGTTGTTGGCGAAGTTATTTATGACAATCAAGGCCGTGCCGCAGTTGAGATATTACCTGTTCCTGTAGAATCATCAGGAGTGCATTTTTATTCTGATTTAAATAAAAATAGTCAGGGTACAGCCATTTATACTCATAATGATTTTGATTGGGACGACTCCAATAAAAAAGACTGTGAGCCAACTGCTATTGAAGGCATGTCAAATACAAGTGGTGCCAGTAAATACTATTCTGCCAATAATACTATTCAAAATAATCATCAGGATTTGGTTCCGGATGCTCAATCACTTCCTTTTTCCCAAACTGAATATACACCAGATAATACAGGGCGTATTAAAAGAAGAGGCGGCGTAGGTAAAGAGCATCAAATTGGAACAGGACATGAAATGAGATATTTCTATGGAAGTCCATCCCAACCGCAGCTTAACAGGTTATTTGGTTATAAAGTGGGTGATGCCTCGCATTATAAAAAAAATATTGTAATTGATCCAAACGGACAAATTAGTGTTAGTTATTTAGATCCACAGGGAAGAACAATCGCGACCGCTCTTGCAGGTGATAAAAAGGGAAATTTAATTTCTCTGGATGATGAATCTGATCCCGCTCTGCATTTAAGAACAAGCACCAGTTTATTAGATAAAAATTATAAATATGCTTCGGGAAATAATACTATAACTGAAGACGGAATTCGTTTAAACAGTACTGTTGATGTGATTAAAAAAGATAGTATTTCATTTAACTATGATTTTGAGAAAACAATAGGAAGTTATAATGACAGCTGTTTAACTAACAAATATTATCCTTTTGTATACGATTGGTCTATAAGTATGACTGATGATTGTGCAAATGAATTACTGTTAGGCGTAAACGAGGCAAAACTTTCTTCAAAAATTGGAGCTTTTGACATAAATTCTTATGCACCTACTGCACTTAAAATCGAAAAAACATTTGAAGGAAAGACAAAGAAAAGTGATGGCAGTTATGATTTCTTAGATGAAGGAATCTACAACATGACTAAAAAGCTACAGATAGATACCGATGTGCTTAATAATTATGCTGATGATTACGTCGATCAATTAAGAAAAGGTACTTCCTGTAAACCAGTCACTACCGAATTTGAAACCGTGATTCAGGAGAGTGATTGTAATGTTACCTGCAGAAGCTGTGAAGAAGCTTTAGTTTCATCCAATTTGGTAAATGAGTCTGATAGAATATCCTATAAGGGAACTTTCCCGTCTGATGAAAGCAGTCTGGGAGACATAGCAGCCAGGGAACCGTATTTAATTCTGGCCGAAGGACAATATGTTACCTCTAATCTTCCATCAATTGAACTTACTGCTGATGAGCTGCTTACTTACAAAAAACATCTTCAGTCTGAGTTTAGGTCATTAGTTGCCAACTGCAGGGAATTGTGCCAGAAGCCCGCAGACATCTGCAGTATTAACGAGCAGACTTTGCTGGCAGATGTCAGTCCTGGGGGGCAATATGGTTCAGTTGAGGGGCTTGGGAATGATATTCTCCAAGGTGAGGGAGTACCGGCAGAAGACCAGACTGACGGCAGTATCTTGAGTGTTTTTAACGAAAATAATCAATTATTGTACGGTGGTTACAAAAGCACAACAGAAGCAGACCCGGATCTCCCTAATGGTTCTATTACAGTAAAAACTTCAAAATTCAACTGGCGACATCCTGCTGGGGGCTACAAAGGTGAAAATGGTGAAATCTCAAGGATAAGGATCGTAAAAATGCAAGATGGCAGGTACAGTCCAGCCTTAAGGTATTTTGAGAAAAATGAACCTGACCCAACAGTAGATGATCCTGGAAGTGAAGATGAAAATGTTCGTCTTGCGGAACCTCAATATTTGGAAAGCGTGGCTGACTTCCTGGCTTCCTGGCAGTCAGGTTGGGCGAAATCATTATTGGCTTATCATCCCGAATATCAGTATTATTTATACAATTTGGCTATTTGCAGCAAAACAGAAAATGGCAGGAACTCTGATGGTTTTGATCAGGAAATAAGGAATTTAGAATATATAAACAGCGATACCGGCTTGCCTGAAAACGATGTATTTGCCAGCGCTGGTATGGTAGCACAGCTGGTAAATTCCTCAGCTACAGTGGACCCTTATTACAGCGCGACATTAGGTTCTGAAATCGAAACTGCAAAAGAATTCGGTCTGCGAAAAGAAATTATCAAGGAAGGTTTGGATACTAACTTTGATGGCATGAGTTTTAAAAGTTCCCAAAATGCCGACATAAACATGAACATGCTGCAGGCTGCCTATTTCTTTGCAGCGTACTCGAACGGAATTACACCTGTAAGTGCTTATGAAGATGTTTTAAATAAAAGCAACAGTACACTTTTAAGTGATATCAATAACCTTTCTGATTCTTATTTAAAGCAAAGAATATGGGGCAATTTTAAGAATTATTATTTTGCCCTAAAAGAAAAAACAAGAACTGTATTTGCTCATATTTATGCCAATAAAAAACAGATGAACAACAGCTGTATTGGTGATGCAAAAAACACTGATTCCTATAGTACATTATTGAAAAAATACAATGCAGTTTACTTAGATGTTACAGTAGCCACTTTAATTGAAGGCAGCTTGTCCAACATTCCCTCTCTTCCATCAGGTTTAGATGGTGTTGCACCAATTTGTATGGATGAAACAGCTCCTTATTATGTAAATAAGGAAAAACGCTTTGTTTCTGCTGATTATAATTATGATTCAGGATTGAGTGATACTGAAGTAATGGCAAATGCCCAGGCGCAGGCAAAAGCCAATTTATTTCTTGAAACCGGAAAATGTCCTTTGGCCTCAGATATGGAAAGCTTCTTAAAAGGTTTAGTAGATCCTACCATCCAGCCAGATGGTTTGTTGCTCAATAGATTTGTCTATAGCATGCCTTATTTAACGGTCGGCATTTTCAATGCTCAGGTCAACCAAGATTTTGATTCAAGCGCTGTCCAGGAACCCCCGAAAATTTATGGGCATACTACAGGAACAAATAATGCAGACCTGGCAATTGATTTTACAGTTCAGGGAAGCAGTATTGCCACTCCAATTTTGTTAAAATTTGTAAATGTTACCTCTGGTTATAAAAATGCTTGCGGGGAAACTACAGATCTTCCAACCTGGGCGGATGTAGCAGGTTTCAAAAATTTCCATTACATCTCTTATGATTTAGGCACCAAAACCTTTAAATTTAGCATTTTGGCAACGATTGTGCGTAAAGGGACTGCTCCAAATTGCATAACCCCCGAAGAAGTAATAGTAGAAGGGTATACCAAAGCAGCCGTTGGGGAATGCTACTTTTCCGGCGGTTCGGGTGTGGGTGAAGTGATTGCTTTTGATAATAATCAGTGTTCCAAAAAAGACCAATTTGCTGCCGCTTTACGTGATTTAATGCTGGATCTGCAGGCCAACAACAGTATAACTGCCACACAGGACATAACCGGTAACAATGTTTTTAGTAAAGGTTATTTAAAATCGTACTTTGGAAGTGCTTCGACCGATAGCGTAAAATGGAATTATGACGTGGTATCGGACGAGAGAATTTTTTCCATTACCATAAATGATATTGTGCGTGTCAAACTAAATGGCGGGAATACGAATACAAGTCTGGGGACGGTTAAAGATTTATTCATTGGCGATTTACAGACAGGAGGGAAAAGCAATATTGTCAGATTGGTTACTAAAAAATTCATTGGTTTGCGATACAGAATCGAAACAAAATCGGGTACTGTTAGTGCGGGAAAAAATAATGCATTGTATTTTGCCTGCTGTGCGCCTTGCGGTGAAGATGATTTTGACGGGGATGGGTATGGGGATCTTTGCGGTGATCCTAATAGTATCCCTGTGGTTGATACTTGTAGACTTCCATATGAAGTAGAATCTAAATATGAAGATAACTTAAAGGATGTCATCAATAGCATTATAGTAAATAAAACCCCTAATTTTCTTGCTTTTAATTGTTCTGAGAATTTAACTATGGCTCATTTTATTACTGACTCAAATTTACAGCAACATTTTCAAGCAGCACGAAACTATTATTTAAAAAAATATTTACCGGAAAACCCACCAGAAATTATTGAATTGGCAACATTTTGGACTTCAATTATTTCAGGAGATGCGGGAATTTCTATTAATTTTAATAAAACTGGGATGCCTCTTCCCAAGAAGAGCACAATGATAATGATTTCTATACCTAACTTTTCTTTGGTACGTAAAATCACTTCTATAGATATTACTAGTGATTATCAGGCTCGGATTGTTTATAATGACATTAGTGGTAAATCCGTTACAATTGAAGAAGCCAATATATTTAACGTGACGACGGTTAGTGATACTTATCAAACTGGTTATGGAGATACTTTTTGTCGATTTTTTGCTGATGATTATCCTTCAGAAAAATCCGCAACAAAGGATTTTCTGGATCAAGAGAATAATTCTATTAAATTTAGTTTTAATGAGGATGGTACTTTTACAATTGATTCTTATGTGCCTGGTTCGAATAAAAGTCTGACTAATATAAGTTTACGATCAACTTTTTTTTCAGAAGGCTCACCAACCTGCAACGATATCTGCGTTCCACCAACGGTAGCTCCTGTAATATGCGGGGATAAGTGGACTGAATTTATAACAAGCTTACAGGTTAAAATGCCGGCTTACCAGATTCCTGATAATTTAAGAAATAGTGGTGCTTTTTTCTGCGAAGCCAATTTTGGGTATATCAGTACAGATTATATAGATTATTTAATTAAATTTGATATAAAAATAGCTCAGGATCCTTTGTTTTTAACCATAGCTGAATTTGGAAGCACCAAATTAAAATATGGAAATGAGCAAACTCCAAACGTTATTAATGCTTATTATAATTATATTCAATCACAAATTGAAAATCCTCAGGGCGAAACCCAAAAATGGAATGAGTTTGCAAATTCTTATGTAACTATACATGACATTTGTGCGCCGGCTACAATTGCGCCATCGTTCAGTTTGAATCTGCCTGCAGAGGAAGGGGCCAAAACTCCATGTGAGATTTACAGAAAAGCGATTAACCAATCCAGTATTCAGCAAATCTCTGATGCTTTTTATGCCGATAAAAAAGCAACTTTTAAACAAAATTACCTAAAAGCCGCCCTGGAAGGAATCACCGAAAAATTAAACCAGAATACTACCGATAAAGAGTATCAATATACGTTGTACTATTATGATCAGGCAGGAAACCTGGTGCAGACAGTTCCGCCGGAAGGTGTACAAAGATTACAGCCAACCTCTGACGATACTATTGATAATGTAAGAAAAACAAATTCAGAAAAAGAAGACACCACACCAGTTAATGGGGTTCCGGTTAGTCCGCTTCATAATTTGCAGACACAATATCGATACAATTCATTGAACCAACTGGTTTGGCAACATACTCCCGATGGTGGTGAAACTCGTTTTGCCTACGACAAACTGGGCCGAATCATAGCCAGCCAAAACGCAAAGCAAAAACTGCAGTCACAATTCAGTTATACCCGTTATGATGCCCTTGGTCGAATTACAGAAGCAGGTCAGCTAAAAACAAAAACAGGGCTTGTTATAAAAATTAATGAAAATGGAAGATTAGAAGACGATGCAAAAAAAGCCGTTGATGCAGATGCTGTAAAGAAAGCGGTCAATTATCCGTATAATATCGCCGATGCTACAGAACAGGTGACTAAAACTGTTTATGACAATCCTCTACCAGATACCCAGAACTGGTTTACTGCTTATGGATCTGATAACAGCCATAAACGCATAACTGCTGTTTTGTATTTTGATACAATGAATAATGGGTCACCTCTATCAGGTTACGCAAACGGTATTTTCTATGATTATGATGTCCACGGAAATGTGAAAGAATTGGTACATTATAATAACAATGGTGATTTATCATTGCTCAATAATACAACCAAAAAAATAGTGTACGATTATGACTTAATCAATGGTAACGTAAACAAAGTAACGTATCAGCCAAATAATCCTAAAGATCAATTCATACACCGTTACCAATATGATGCTGATAACAGGATTCAACAGGTGTATAGCAGTAAAGACAATATCATTTGGGAAAAAGAAGCCAATTATTTATATTATGATCACGGCCCTTTGGCGCGTGTTGAAATTGGAGACAAACAAGTTCAGGGTCTGGATTACATTTATACTTTACAAGGTTGGCTCAAAGGAGTCAACTCTGAAAGAATCGGTAAAGATTATGATGCCGGAAAAGACGGCTTAAGTGTTGCTCAGGATACCTTTGGCTTTGCCTTAAATTATTATACCGGCGATTACAAATCCCGCTCAAATTCAAGAGATGTAGCTATCTTTAGCTACAGTAATGATCCTGCACTGGCAAAAGAAAACAGAAGTGTGTACAATGGTAATATTAAAGAAATGGTAACTTCATTAGTAAATGAAAATGGTACAGCGATACCTACCCAATATAATTATTACAGGTACGATCAGCTGAACAGGATTAAAGAAATGACCTCAAAGTCTGTCCTGGGCACAACGATAGCAAATAGTTATGAATCGAATTATAGTTTTGACCGAAACGGAAATTTAAAAACACTTTTCAGGACTGCTCCTAAAAATGGGGTTAGCACTGCAATGGATCAGCTTACTTATGCTTATAATTCGGGGACAAACCAATTAAGGCGTGTTAACGATGCTATTGCAAATGGCGTGTTTTCTAATAGCGCAACAAACCCAAATGATGCTTCTCTGGATATTGACAATCAGACCGCCGAGGAAAACTACCAGTATGATGAAATTGGCCAGATGATCAAAGACAAACAGGAAGGTATTGATATTGACTGGCGTGTTGATGGAAAAGTAAAATCGGTTACCAAAAGTAATGGTACCGTTATTAGTTTTCAATATGATGGTTTAGGAAACAGGATTGCTAAAATCGTTGAAACTCCTACTAAAACAACTACAACTTTTTACCAGCGTGATGCACAAGGGAATGTTTTGAGCACTTATGAAATGAACAAAACAGGCAATCAGCTAACGTATGATCTTATTGAGCAGGACATTTACGGAAGCAGCAGGCTTGGTGTTGAAAAAGGCAGAAAATCAATAAGTGCTGCAACTATTACGGACGTGCTTCGCAAAAGCGCAGTAAGCAGTAAATTACTTGCGAGTGTAGAACCAATGGTGATGGCTGCAAATGTTACTGCTGATACTGCTGCGCAATATGGCCTGACCTTCGATACACTAACGGACGGGACGTTCTGGACTGAAAAACCAGAAAATTCAATTAATTTATTTAATAATTCAATACAAAAAACAAAAGCGATAACGTTAACAGCACACTTAAAAATTGCAGAAAATACTGTAAATTCAACAGGTGTTGTTGCGGCACTTCACGGAGTTTCAAAAAGTGGCAGTAAATGGCCGGAGGATGGTTCAACGTCTTATTTGAATACAGTTTTATTGTCGGTTAAAAAAACCTCGACAGGCTATTTACCTTTTGTTTCCTTTGTAGATTACAGAAGAGGACATAATAAATATAAATCGAACGGAAAAACAAAATTTGGTTTCAGAAATTACAGATATAGGACTAATTATGAAATTAAATCAACTTCTATTCCAGAAGATGAATGGGATCTTATAGCTGTTATAACAAAAGATGAAAATGATGCGTATACAGTAAAAATAACTGTAAACGGAAACGTTTATATAGCTAAAGCCTCTGCTACGGTAACTGAATCAGATGGACATATAGAAGTACTTGGGAAAAACAGAGATTCACAAGAGCTTAATATCACTTTGCCTCCAAACTCTTTAGGGAGTTCAAGTGTTAAATACTACGACGGAAAGAGTGGAGATAATGAGGGTATTAGCAATTACAACGCTCTTTTATCAGAAATGTGTGATTTTAGTTATACGATTAAAAATGATCAGTTTGTTGAAGATGTACAAGTAAACGAATATAGTTTTGACGAAGGCGCTGGATCTGGAAATGCACTATCTGTAACAGGATCCCCTATGACTTTGAGAGGTATTAGTCGTACGGTGGGGTTTTGCGGTACCAAAGAAGGAGATGTAGATGGTGACGGCAAGCTAGATAAAGAAGACAACTGTCCTGGTATCTTTAATCCGGGTCAGGAAGATGATGATCATGACCGAATTGGTAATGTATGCGATAATTGCCGTATAACAGCAAACACCGATCAGTTAGATGCAGATCAGGATGGTGTGGGTGATGTATGTGACAATTGCAAAAATAAAACTAACTTTGACCAAGCAGATACAGACGCAGACGGAGTTGGTGATGTATGCGATAATTGCAGAATTACTGCGAATTCTGATCAAACTGACACCAACAATAACGGGATTGGAGATGTGTGCGAAGGTTTGGCACAGGGAGAAGGTAAAGATGCTACGCCAGCAGAGCCACTTACAGCCTTCCGTTTTGTGGGAGACAAACAATACGAACTGTCAAATCATTTAGGGAATGTTCTTTCTGTAATTTCAGATAGAAGTTTATATCGCACCGATCATTATTCAGCAGACGTTCTTAGCTATTCAGATTACTACCCTTTTGGTATGCAAGTCCCAACTAGACATGGACAAAGCGACAATTATCGTTACGGATTTCAAAGACAGGAAAAGGATGATGAAATTAAGGGTGAAGGGAATTCATTGAATTATACTTTTAGGATGCATGACCCGAGGATTGGTAGGTTTTTCACGACTGACCCACTTGCAAAATCATATCCATGGAATTCTACCTATGCGTTTTCTGAAAATAGGGTAATAGATAGAATTGAACTTGAAGGATTAGAGGCAGCAGCTGTGACTATAGGTGCAAGGGCAACTATTTTGTTTGTATCTGCTGCTGCAAATGTCACTGTAGCCGCTGCGCCTAATGGAATTTCATTGTATCTAACCCCAGAAGCTGGCTTGGGTGCAGGGATTTCTCTTGCGGCTGGTGGTTCACTTGCAATCTATCCTAACGTTACAAATAGTGAACAGTTAGGTGGATGGGGACTAAATGTAGGTGGGTCTGTTATGGGTAATGGTGGTGACTTGTCCTTTTCATTACAGCAAGATGAAAAAACTGGTGCTGTAAATGATGTGAAAATGGGAGGTGGTTATGGTATTCCCAAAGTAGGAGCGGGTGCGGGCGCAGAAGGGCATGCAACTTTAGGATATTCTTTTTTAATTGGAACTGTTGAGTGGAAAGATATTAATAAAACGGTTAAGGATTGGGCTGATGAAGCAGGTATTCCTGTTAAAGATTTGAAAAAAGCTATAAATGTTGCTAAAAGTTATTATGATTCTGAAGTAGCTAAACAAGAGCCTAAATCTACGAAAGCAACAAAGCCTGCCGATAAATTATTACAATCTGATTCAAGTAGCAAAAAAACTGCAAAGAAAGAAGATATTAGAAAAAATAATTTCAATAAAGCTGAAAAGAATAGTAAGACGGATATAACAAAGAAAACTATTTAAACACTTTAAGGATGAAAATTATTTTAACTGTCATTGGTCTTTTTTTAGTATTACTAAATTTGTATGTAGCTTCCCTGTATCGTGATTTATATATGAAAGGCATTATTAATACAGATAAACGTATTTCTTTAAAATTTCTAAATCAAGCATTATTAAGAGCAAGTGGTATCGATAGGGGTCTTATTTTAAATTGTAAAAGATACTATGTACTTTTCTTAACTTTATTTTACATAGAATTACTTATTGTATTTTTTTTAATTTTCATTTAGTAATACATCGTTGTTCTCGATTCTTTGAGGTATTTCGTTTAAGGAATTGTGTTGAAGAAGAGAATTATTTTTTTTCGAATAAAGTATTTAAATAAAACCTAATACTGGATATATTTCTGGTATTAGGTTTTTGTTTTTTATTCACTCTTTGTAAAGCTTGGATACATAAAACGCATCTGGATTCTGCTTGTCTTATATTTTCAGCACCTTATAAATCGATTATTGTTATTCTTAGTCATTATATTTTTGGTCAATTACTCTACCTGATGTTTTGCTATTGTTATGTGTTGTAAAGGTTTTGGCTTCGATTTCTTGTTGGGTCTTGTTGTAATTTGCATGAATAAACCACTGCAATACCTTCTTATGAGTGTCTTTGCGTTGGTTAACAGTTCCTCCAGTCATTTTGTTCTCGATTATCTTAACACATTCCGTTTCTGTTATTTTGGATGGTGTAACTTGTACGGGTTCATTGATGATAAACTTATCTATTATCAGGTTTATATTTTCAACGGTTAGCTGGTCGACACTTTTAAGAGTGCCATTAGTTATTGCAGTCTTAAAATACGCAATACAATTTTCAATATCAACGTCTTTGTCGTTCATAATTGATTTGTCAATCTCATCAAAAATTAAATTAGCATAGTCTTTTAAAACTATGGGTTTAACATCAGATTCAACCGTTAGGGTTGAATCTTGTATTGGGTCGCTTATGTGTTCCGTTGAAGGTATTTGCTCGGATGGGTCGCATGTATTTTCCACCGCTGGGGCTTCCAGTTCGGGCGTTTCGATGGATTCCTTGTTTAGGTTTCCGTATTCGCTTATCTTATAAGTCCACGTGTTGAAGCGTTTTGGTACTCTTTCCTGTTTGATATATCCAGCCTTTTTAAGTCTTTTGATTGATTTGCCTATTGTATCATCGCTACACCCAAATCGATTAGCATAGGTCATAACATTAAATATGTAAGTATCGTCATCGCTTAGGATGCTAATGAGTAGTAACTTATCGAAATGGGTTAGGTTCTTATTATATAGGATTGTGTTGGATACTAGGCTGAAAGTGCCTGCTGGTCTTTCTTTGACGTGGATTGTTATTCTATTGTACTTTTTTTCTTGGTTTGGTTTTTTCTTTTGCATGTTGCGTGGCTTTATCTTAGCGTTATGATTTAGTCCTTGACCTAGACTAAGAGCTGGGCAGGTGTCGACTCCTGTTTATCCCAGCACTAGGGATTTAGTTAAAGCGGTTTACTCCGCTATTTATATTCAAGTATAACGATACTCATTGAAAAGGTCAATACTTATTGAAATAAACTGGTGGGTACAGGTTGGGTCGTTGAAGTGTGATTCATGATAAAGGCATTTACCCATCATAACAAAATCATTATACTGCAAATGTGCGGTATTGTAACAAACCCAGTAAAATCAACAATACCGCAAAAACCCAATACCGCAATAGTGCGGTACTTAACTATGTAAGTTATTGCTGGCGGAAGTAGACAGCGGATAACTGAGAGATAAACAAAGATATGTCTTATGTGGTCTTGATGACCACAAAGACAAGTTAAGGGATAAGGCAATACTTCAACGCAAATAGATTCATCCAACTCAAAGATTATCAAACAAACTTCAACGAAAGAGAAAGGGTTAGCGCAAAGATTATCTACTAGAGCAAGCTCCCACGCTCACCAGTTAAATACAAAGGATAGGCTAGCAACGCTGGAGCAGTTGCACAGCACGCCTAGGTGCAAAGATTGTCAATACTATTCCAACGAAAGGAAAGGCTTAGGGCAACGCACTTCAACGTAAAGAGAATCCAGCTGTTTGAAGATATAGCGAAAGAGTAATCAAGCCTTATAGGCAATATAAAGTACCCTAACCACCCCATACGGTTCCGCTAAGGAGACATTTGCTCCTGTAACTGCTGGATGGGTCTCAAAACGAGACAATCACCTCAACAGCCCCCCAGCATGGTCACGCAATCCCCCGCACCCCCTGTAAACACTAATCCTCACGAGCTTAGTTACCCCCGCACTTTATCCCGACAATGTACACATTGCCCCCTGTTGCGTGGGATATGTCCGTTCACTGCGCTATCGAAACCGACAAAAAAAAATTCTGAGCAAAAAATACGGAAAAAAATTTCTGAGTAAAAAATTTGAGATTTGGTTTTTAGACCATATTTATAGAAAAGAGACCATGAGAATCAGAATAAGACTATCCCAACTACAGCAAGTACTTAAGACCCAAAATATCAAATATCCGCTATCGTTGAAAGCGGAGAACTTCACGCAAAAGGAAATTGAAATGTTTTTACGACTGTTACAGTCAAAGGAAAGAGGCTAACGCCTCTTTTTTTGTGCGTTAAAATGAACCAAAAAACCTGCCAGCCCAGGAAATCCAGGATTTTTCTAGGAATATCCAAAAAAGCCTGGAATCTTTGCAGTGTAATAAATCACAAACGGACGTTTAAGATTTAAAATCGACATTATCATGAAAAAATTTGTAGCGTATTATAGAGTAAGCAGAAAAGAGCAAGGAATCTCTGGATTAGGATTATCAGCTCAAAAAAGTTCAGTTGAAAAATATGTGGATGGTCAGGACGGAATTATCTTAAAGGATTTTACTGAGATTGAGACAGGAACAAACAAACGTGAACGTGTAGAGATTCACAAAGCGATTCAACAAGCAAAAAATGAAGGAGCGGTTCTCGTGATAGCCAAATTAGACCGTCTTGCCCGCAATGTTAGCTTTGTGAGTTCTCTAATGGATGCAGGAATCGAATTTCTGGCGGTTGACATGCCATCAGCCAATAACTTCACCATTCATATTTTTTCAGCACTTGCGGAACAGGAAGCCAAGCTTATCAGCTCCAGAACCAAGGTCGCACTTGCGGAACTCAAGAAAAAAGGAGTAAAATTGGGCAATCCGCAAAATCTGACCAGCGAAGCCAGAGCCAAAGGTGTACAACGTATTAAGGACAATGCAGTGAATAATGACCGAAATCGACAGGCTCAGTCCATAATCCTCAACTGCAAGGAAAAAGAAATGAGCTACAGACAAATTGCAGATTATCTTAACCAACTCAACTTCAAGACCAGACACGGAAATAAGTTTTATGCTCCTACGGTTCTTCAATTGTATAACAGAACAGTTACAGCAATGGTCGCATAGCTAATAATAGTAAATTGTTATTGTCCCACGCCAGTGTTTCAACCACTAAAATCTACTTGGGAATCCGAGAACAGGAAATCAGCAACCTATATTTGAGTCTGTAGGAAAAAAATGTGGGGTCAGGATTAGTTAAAGTTTTATCAATGATGCAATAAATTGAATAATTTGCTAACTCAATTAAGTTATTAAACAGTTAGATTATTGATTATTAATGTTTTAACTTTTTAAAAGTGTTTTGATAACTCAATTGAGTTAGCAAATTAACAAATCAATAATTGTAAGTTTTTACATGTTTTTGAGTTACATTTTATTCTCTTACCTTTGGTGAACAAAACAAAAGGAAAAGATTATTGCAAGAATCATTTTTCGCCATTCAATTAGCTAAATAGTGGAAAAAGAGCAGGTTGTAAAGCTGAACAACAGGCTCTAAAATCAAATTTATATTTCAGATTACCAATTCGGGACAGTACCCGAACGGTTATTCCTATGTCTAATTTTAAAGCAAGTACACAACATGAAAAATACCAACAAAGCCATAAATACCAACGCATTACAAGCGTCAAACGCATTCATAAAAATCAATTTCGACCCCAAAACAACCCTGCAAGCCGAAGAACCCCTGCTAAACGGTTACGGATTGGATTTAACGAGCCATGATTTTATCAAATACCAGAACGGAAACCTCGAAGCCGAAGTAATCGGAGGCATCAACACCATAGCCCTGACCCGTTTTCAGGTGATGCTCAAAATTTCGAGAAGACCTCAAATGAGTGCAGGTGACGTATACCGCAATAATGTGGACTTGTACAATGAGAATAATATCCAGCATTTTATCAAGCAGGCCAGTATCAAGTTGAAGCTGGAATCCACGCAAATAGCCGATTTTATCTATGACCTGACCGAAAGGCTGGAAACCTACCGCAAGGACAAAACCACGGGCAGAGAAGACAAGCCAGTAATACCGCTTAGCAACAGCCACGAACAGAAAAAGACCGCACAACTCCTGAAAAGCGAAACACTGCTGGAAGACCTTCAACAGCTCTTAATACAGTCAGGCATGCCATGTGGTCAAATAGCACTGGAATTGTTTCTTATTGCGCTAAGCAGTAAACAGCCCAATGTAATGCACGGAATCTTGCAGGGCAATGCGGAACTGACCAGCGAGCTAATCAAAACTTTCTCCAACGTCCTGCCAGCAGAGACCAGCCGATTCAAGACCTCAATATCCGACAGCGTGCTGTACTATGCCCCGAACGAAAACTATTGGAAAAACAAAGTGCTGTTACTGCCAAGCATCGACACGCTGGGAAAGAAGAACACCGCTATCACGGAACTGATTTTGCAAGGTCAGGTTAACAGACTGGTCACGGAAAACACGGAGCAGGGAATGTATAGAGCCAGCAACAAATCGGTAAACGGCAATCTGAGCTTTATCAGTTCCACTGCTAAAGGCTTCCACGTACTTATGAACTCGGATACGGTAATGCCTTTGCCAATATCCAACGCCAATGCCATCAAAGAAGCGATTGCCACAATCCAAATAAGGCGATTTGCGGGGCTTTTGGATGAAAAAGAAATACTCAGCAGTCAAAGACAATTGCAGGGCGCATTCAGGGAGATAAAGAGCATGACGGTGGTTAATCCCTTTCTGGAACAGTTGAATATCTCAGCCACTTTCAACAAGGACAACAAGCTAATTACCCAGTTTTTGAGAATGACGAACCTCATCGCACTGCTGCATCAAAAACAATTGCCAGTAATCCAGAAAAATGGAGCAAATCAGATTGAAGTACAACCCCGCCACATGTTACAGGCGTTGGAATACTTTAGAGAAATCTGGTTCAAACAGGAAAAGGAACTGTCCTTCAACGTGGCGGGTACACTGGGGAGAATCCAAAAAATGCTTATCAGAGACCATAAAGAAAGCTACGAGGATGCAGATTTTCTGGTCAAGGACATGCGAGCCAAGCTAAAGGTCAGCCCGTCTAGTCTGGCAAGACACATCAACATCCTGTATGATTATGGCAAGTTGGAGCGCACTGGAGGAAACCAAAGAGACGGCTACAGCTATAAAGTAGTGAGTTGGAACGATTCCAATGATACAGCCCAGCAGTACGAAACTTTCAAAAATGAGATACTGGCATTATAAATCAAGTATCCCAGAAGTAAACCACAAGTTTCTCACGAGGTAAAGCCTTATCAATAGTGAGCTAGACCTGAATATTGAGAAACTAAAACAATGTATATAAAGGAAAACATGAGAAAACTCGAATTACATACTATCACATTCATTGAAGCTTTGGAAAACTTCACCATCCGATTACAGACACAAGGAGCATCACAATTTCAAGTCTATAACAAACCCAACAGCGTGAAAGAGTTCCTGCATTATTTGGAGCAAAATGACATCACGAGCCTCAACCAAATCAATCAAAAAGAGGTAAGCGAGTATTTTGAGTACTTGAAAAATAGACCGCTACAAACCAAAGACGGTACAATGTCAACGGCGTACCTACTCAAACATCGGGAAGCAGTTTTAAGATTCATTGAGTTTGTTATGAGCCAGCAGAACGAAATCGGTCACGGTCAGAGTGGTATCCAAATCAGAATTGACAATACTGAGAAACAGCCCAAAGAAATCCTATTGGAGGATGAAGTTGAAATACTCTTCAACGCTTGCGATTCCAGTCTGCTCGGGATACGTGATAAAGCGGTTCTGAGCCTGCTTTACGGTTGCGGACTCAGACGAAAAGAAGCACTAGAGCTTGAAATATCGGAAATTGATTTGAACAAAGGACGTATCCACATCGATAAATCCAAGACCAAACACGCCAGAGACGTTCCAATGTCAAACAGAGTCCAGCAGAATATTGAAGAGTATCTGTTCAACGTTCGTAACATGATGCTGGATTCAACCAGTAATTTAACCAAAGTACTGATAACGGAACGAGGCACTGAAATGAGCAACAGTACATTAGCCAAAGTAATGGAACGACTCTCTGAAAAGGTAAACATCGGTAAAGCGGTTACTTGCCATTTGCTCAGGCACTCGATAGCTACACATCTGCACCGAAACATGACTATCGAAGATGTAGCTAAGTTTCTTGGACATACAAGCCTTGATTCAACAATGATTTACACCCACTTAAAAAGCGAATATTATGGATAAAGAAAAATTACTAGCCAAGTTTAAAAGCTATATCACGACCGAGTTAGGCTACACCCTGACCACATTCAAAGGATACAGGACTTGTATAAACAGTTATTTGGATTGGCTGACAGCAAACAACATCAACCCAAAAAAGGTATCACTCAATCAAACCTATGATTTTCTGGCGTATCGAAGATTAAAAGGCGATACCAGCGGGAACATTAGGATTTACAAAACGACATTGACCCATTTCAACCAAGCCATAAGTATGCAATCAAATCCCGCATTATTGGTTTATTTAACTAAAAGGGAACGCAAGACACCTACACAGTTGCTTGATGAAGAGTTTCTGGAAACCATCTATCGTGATACCTCAGCCAATACCTTGGTTCAGAAGCGGGACAGGTGCATTTTGGGTATGATGCTATTTCTGGGATTACAGCGCAACGAGTTAGGGATACTGGATTTGGAAGATTTGAAGCTGGAAGAAGCCAGATTGTACGTACCCCAGACACTCACAACCAACGAGCGGTATATCAATCTCAATCCCAAACAAATGATGCATCTGTCCCAATATTTTTATGATGTCAGACCCAAACTGGCATCGGAATACGGAGTTCAAACCAACAGATTGTTTTTTAGTTGTGGCGATGCAACTGGATTGGAGGCTGTCATGTCCAGAATGATGAAGCGAATCAAACGAGAATTTCATTATGTGAAGGATTTCAAGCAGTTCAAGCAGTCCAGAATGTCGATTTGGGTTAAGGAATTTGGACTCAGGCAAGCACAGTATTTGGGTGGTTATCGTTATGTGACCAGTGTCCAACGATATGATTTTAAGAGCATCGATGATTTGAAATTGAAATTAGAGTACAACCATCCAATGGAGAAATTTGACTATAATTGAATATTGCAGACAAATAAAAAGCGTATTGTAGTATAAAAATGACCGTTTGGAGATAATCCAGACGGTTTTTTTGTATATGTTTGTCGCATGTTCTTAACAAAACAAATCAACAACAAAAAGTGTATAAGGTGTTATCCTTTTGGTATGCAAGTCCCAACTAGACATGGGAATACCAACGAATATCGATACGGATTCCAAGGTCAGGAGAAAGATGATGAAATCAAAGGTGAAGGAAATTCGTTGAATTATACCTTTAGAATGTATGACCCAAGGATAGGTAAATTTTTATCGTTAGACCCATTGAGTCCACAATATCCACATAACTCACCTTATGCTTTTGCCGAAAATAGAGTTATTGATGGAACAGAATTAGAAGGATTAGAATTTTTAGGACATAATGAATCTCGAATAAAAATGACCTATGGTGCTGCTATGATTAATGTTGATAATCTTAATGAAGCATCATATAACATGGTTCATACGAATGTTTACGATAGTTGGGATAGATTCTTATATAGATTCCCTAAACAAGATTTAATCTATTTGGGACGTTACATATATGAAGGAACTTCCGTGAAAGACGATATTAGAATAGGATTTGTAGAACAAGACTTATCACTAGGAATTCTTGATGAAAGTGATGTTTATGGAGGAAAGAAAGAATCAATAAATCATGCTAATAAGTATAACTTTAAAAGAAATGTTGATACTCAATTGAATTATTCGAATTCAGTAAGAGCAAATAAAGCTACAGTAGCAGTTGCACTAGTATCAACAAGTTTAAAATGGTACAAAAATCATTTAATAACTCAAGATGCTAATTTATTAGCTGAGCATCAGGATATACTAACAAAAAAGGTTTTGCCTGCTATCGAAAAGGCTCTAAAATCTACTCAAAAATCATATATTCCTGCAAGTATGAGAGACACAAAAAATCTTTCATTAATTGCTAATGTAATGCTATATGGAGGCGATGGTTCTTCAGAGTATACGAACGAAATTATAAAAGCAGGAATGGAAATTTATCGTGATTTAACAAAAGAAGGACAACAGGAAAAAAGAAAGATGGATGCGACAACAAAAAAGATTAAATTTAAAGAAACAACAGAAACTAAAAAAGATAATACCAATGTTAAATAATAAAAACCATATAGTTCAATCTTTGAAATGTTTAATTGTTGGTATTCTAATATTAACATCATCTTGTCAATCTAAAAAAGATATAATTTCTGAAAAAATTATTGGTAATTGGGCTATTGATGAGTTTGAAATAAAAAATAAAGATTGTAAAGATGATTTGTTAATAAATTATTTTAGTTTTCGAGAAGGATTCTTCTCAATCCCAGAAATCTATAAATATCCTGCAGAAGATGAGGAAGACAATACGAGGTGGAATGTTCAAATTGATAGTATTGGAAACATTAAGCTTATTATGCATTGTGAAAATCCCATCTTTAAAAATTCTTATCAAGTCCGATTTTTTAAAAATTATGATAGGAAAAGCTTAGGAATTGAATTAAAATCCAACACAACTCGTATAGTGGCGTATAAAGCTTTACAAAGTTTTGATTACAATGGAGTAGGCTGGGAAGAGTAATATTAAAATGAATCAGATAAATCTGAAAAAAAGAAAAAATAAATGGATAATAAAATACATGAAACTCGTGTTGATATAAAAAACAATGATAAAGCAATTTTAAAGTTTGGTTTTGGATTTACAGCTTTTGTGTCACTTTCAGCAACTGTAGGTTTTGTATTTATAGGAATTTCACAGATTAAAGAAGATACGCTTTTTTCCTTATTGTTTTTTGCATTGGCTTTTTTTTTATATATAGTAGCAAAGAGATATATAGCAAGTGCTTTCTACAGTGAATATGTCATAGTAAATAATAAAGCCTTAAAAGTTGTTTATAAAAGTTTGGGGAAATTCAAAGAAACTGAGTTCGGACTAGAAAAAATAATACATATAAAATACATAGGCGAAGAAAACTTTACAAAGCACCCATTAGATAATGAAACAATGGATTATATTGGATTTGGGACAGCTGAAAAAGAAATGCAATACATAATAAGTATGGGGACTATAGAAATTAAAAGCGATGAAACTCAACTTAGATTTGGGAAAAACATTCCTTCTTGGGAAGCAGAGAGAGTTGTGTCAGATATTGAAATGGCAATAAAAAGGATTGGCTAGTTGTAAATTAGATTTCCACCCAACACTTTTATAAAAACAACTTCTACATAAGGAATCGTTTTAAAAATTGGACAATTGTTTTTGTAAAAATGATTGGTAGTACAAACAAAACCTAATACTGGATATGATTCTGGGATTAGGTTTTTTCTTTTATCATAGTTTAGGCACTCTTTATAAAGCTTTCAGATACATAACACGCATCTGGATTCTGCTTATCATGTATTTTCAGCACTCCTTAAGCATGGTTTTAATACTTGTATTATGGTTTGATTTACTAGCATCAGTACCTATTAATTATACTTTTAAAATGAAATCTAATAATAATATGCGTCGATCCTGCGGAGCAGGATTAACGCATATTTTACTATTTAAGGTTTTATTAAATTTTTTAGTTTTGAAATTATTGTTGTTGCTATCGGAACTCCATCATAATCATTATACTTTTGCTGAGTATACTGTTTGTTGAAATAATCCACAAGTTCAGCCATTTCTACGTTGGAGTTATCAAGACCAGAAATGATTTTCAAAATATCTTCGACACAAAAGGATAATTGCGGTAAAATCTCGTAAAGATTTATCGTTTCATCAAGAGTGTATTTTGAAATATGAGCCGTTTCCGGCTCATGCTTTGAATCAATTAAATCAATATTATTTACTAAAAATCATTTTTAACATTGGTCATAACACCATATTCCAGAATGATACGGTTCATGGCCTCAGCTACGAGTTTGCTATCTTTTTCTTCACACAAGAGCGCATCATATACGTACAAGACATAGACCCCGTTAGCGTTCAAATCCCTGATAACTGCGCTCATAATATCCACCTCAACGGCAAACATCTTTTGGGAGGTAATCTTATGACCATGCTCATTTTTGTCGTGATAGATTCTAGCCAGCATGTCAGGCTCATTTGTTGAATAATAGCCAAACAGCGGAGATTGACGCATATCGTTCCATTTCATATTGAAAAAACTCAGGTGCTCAATCTTGACATCTTTAAGGTCAATTCCAGTCTTTTCCGCCACTAATCCGTGTGTGAGGTAAGTCAGTGAGCCGTCATACAGCTTGACAGCAATATTGGGATGCAGTGAGCTGTAATCGCATTCGGTTAGCTTTACTTCTTCAACGGTAATCTGCTCACGTATCCAAGCGGGCATAAGGCTAAAGCTATCAACCATACGACCACCGCTAGACATATTGCCAGCACTGGGAATCATAAACCCACGACCCGTAAGAAATTCAAAGAGCCTGATATTGTCCTCAACGAAGCTCCTGTTATCAGCATCTATCCAGTAGCTATTTAGATGCTTGTTGCTCATGGTCAGGATTTTTCCTTTTTTGGTACAACGACCTTCTTTGACCAGTTGCTTGCCGATAGCCAGCAGTTCTTCGCTGGTCGGCAAATCAATCTTTGGGTACATGGCAATAAGGTTGGAACATATCGGATTGGTTAGGGCTTCGCATAACTGCTGGTAGTACATCTTATTTCGGGTGCGGATAATCCCTGCATCCTTGATGAGATATTCAACGAGTCCAACTTTAAGGTAGGTCTGGGTTAATCTGAACTTTTTGGACTTCGAACCAATCTGATAGCTTTTATCAACTTCGATAAACGCACCTGTGCGTGTTCCAGTGGTCAGTACGTTGGTCTGCTCGTGCAGTATAACAGAATTAAGGGCTTTCCATTTGGACTCAGTATAGTACGTACTGGCTAGGTTGGATAGGAACACGAGACACTTTTCAACGGCTAAGTCAATATCGCTGTCAATCGTTTTGAGCAAGTCTTTAGAAACGTATTTTCGTAGGTTGTACTGGGCTTTCTTTGGTATTAGGATAGAATTTACGTTTGGGAAACGCATTGCTGATTCTGACAGCTTGTAATCGTTTAGGAGCACGTCTAAGTATCCAGTATCGCCAGTATAGGCAATGTAATCATTTGTAAGGTTTATTGTGATATTCTCTTATTCTCGTTCCATCGCATAGATGGATTATGGTCTCTTAGATTGGCTTGGTAAGAGAAACTGGCAGAAGCTATCTGCCAGCAACCGAGGATTTAATGAGTTTTCTCTCAGTTATTGCTTATTATCAAGTATACTTCTAAATCATAGAGTAGTCAATAGTTTTGGAGTAGTATTTTGAAAAATATCTCAGATTAATTTTTAGACCCACATTTATTTTAAGCAGTTCAAACAGTCCAGAATGTCGATTTGGGTCAAGGAATTTGGACTAAGGCAAACACAATACTTAGGAGGGTATCGCTATGTAACGAGTGTTCAACGGTATGATTTTAAAAGCATCGATGACCTTAAATTGAAGTTGGAATACAATCATCCAATGGAGAAGTTTGGTTATTAAAAGCATCGATGACCTTAAATTGAAATTGGAATACAATCATCCAATGGAGAAGTTTGGTTATCTGATATTTTGACCAGAGAAAAAGACTTATAGTTATATAAAAATGACCGTTTGGATATAATCTGAGCGGTTTTTTTGTATATGTTTGCGTCACGTTCTTAATAAGAAAAACCGACCGTAAAAGCGTATAAGGTGTTGTCCTTTTGGAATGCTTGTGCCTACAAGACACGGGCAAAGCGAGAGTTATCGTTACGGCTTCCAAGGACAGGAAAAGGATGATGAAATTAAAGGCGAAGGGAATTCTCTAAATTATACCTTAAGAATGAATGACCCACGTATTGGGTTTCTTTGCGATAGACCCATTAACGGTAAATATCCTTGGAACTCTCCTTATGCATTTAGTGAGAATGATGTTATTGCTAACATTGAGTTAGAAGGTTTAGAAAAACATTCTGCAATAATGGATGGGCCTATGGATCGACTTATAAATGGAAGTATTAAGGCATTAGGTCTTGATGCACCAAAATATAGCCCAAAAGAAGCAAAAGATGGAGCAGAGGCTAACGCACTTCTTGCAAAACGGAAGGAGGCATTGAGTAGAACTGTGACCGCAACAAAAGTTGCTCAAAAAGCTAGCTATGTTACTGCTGGTATAGCAGCAAGTCTATTTGTGATTTATGGAGGTGCAACTTTATCTCCCATTATAGCATCATCTTATGAATCATATTCAATTTGGTATGGAACTACTGCAATATCAGGTTGTTTTTCGGCAGGTGTTGGAGGTGCATCTTCAGTAGCTAGTGGTTATTTATATTCGGAATGGTCAACTGCTATTGCGCAAATCACTTGGAAGACAGGAACGATTAGTGCATTATCAAATGCTACAGCTCAGTACTTAGCAAATGGTAATAGTTTTGGAGATATAAATACGATTTCAACAGTAAGTTCAATTGTTCCAGGAATTGGTCCTGCCGTATTTGGAGAAACATTTAGTTATACAGCTAATAAAGGTTTTAAAACTCCAGATTCTTTTGATAAATGGGCAGTTCAGGCTAGTTCAGCTACTCTTAGTAACCGTTTTGGAAAAGCAACAGATAATTACTTTTCAGGAGAAAGTTTTGGAGGAAAAGTTGTAGGAGAATATTTTAAAACATTGATATCAACAGGAACAAATACGATTCGAAGTTTGGTAGATGACAAACAGAATAATAATGATGAAAAATAAAATTAAATTAAACGGAGGCCATCTTATCCTAATGGTTGCTGTATTTGTTTTACTTTATCTTTGTTTGAAAGATGTTTTTGTAAAAAATAATATAGAAAAAAATGGAAAAGAAATTGTTGTAAAATTTACATCAAAGATTAGATTGCCAAAAACAACAAATTTTTACTTTACTTATTTTGTAAATGGAAAAAGATATAATAGCGCAAATTCGGGAATAAATTATAACATTTCAGATTCTAATGAAGAAATAAAAAATATAAATAACTTAAAGATAAATGCTTTTTATTTCGCAAAATCTATTTCTAAGTATCCCAATATTATAATTGTTAATCCAGTAAAGCAAGTTACTGATACAATGGCTATATTAAAGAAGGATTTTCAAGAGAGGAAACTGAAACGGGTAATTTAACTATTAATGAACCTAAAAAATGATACAACGAACCAAAGTTCAAATATATTTTTATTCAATACTTATAGTAAGTATAATTTGGCTTCTAATTTTCCCCAAACCTTTGCGGGATTTTGCTCCAATTATTTTTGTAATTCCAACTTTTCCCGTGTTTGTATTTAGATTTTATGATATGTTGGAGGATTTTAGTAGAATACTTAAAAAAAACTTCCCGATTTATTTAAAAAACATGTTGTTGATTACGGAATATCAATTAATCGAGGAGAAATAGTCGATATAGGATTAATTTCAAAAAAAGAAGATTTTGAAAACTTAGAAGATGTTGGTCTGTACGAGATGTATTTAACACAATGTAAAGAAATGACAAATGAAGAAAATTTCATTTATAGGTTCTGTTGTGATTATATTGATAGGATCTGCTTTTGCTTATTATAATAAGGGAAGAAATGTACTGGTTCCGACAATTGCAAAGCTTGCAAAAACTAAAAGCGTTACAAACACTGCTTGAAAACAGGAAACTCATGTGGGCGTCTATAACTATTTTAAAAACAGAAAAATGAAGAAAATTTTACTTATCGGGTTGATCGAATTGATACTAATATCGTGCAGCACTCCGAAACCAAAACATACTTACATATTTAATGATCCGATAAAATTCGGACTCGCTTTTAAATCTACCAGATAGAACTAAAATGCGATTTTCTATTGAAAATGCATTAACTGTATTAAAAGTGTTTGCATGGTTTTAATACATGATAAGATTTTTACATAAAGAATTAAAAAAAGTAATAAACAAAAAAAAATGATCATAGGTTTAGAAATAGAAGCTACAGCAATAATCTTACTAATTATAGCAGTTCCGGTACTAATACTTATTTCATATTGGGTGTACCTGATCAACAAGGAAATATATCAAGAAATTAGAAAAAATAATAAAGAACAATAAGTCAATAAATGAGATTTAATTGGCAGTGATAACTTAATAAACAAGTAAAAAGATATAAAAAAATGTCAAAATTAACTTCACCAACTGATTTAGAATTTCTGATTCCTATCACCTTAAGTATTGAAATGGATATGAATAATGGTCTTTGGAAAACAGAAAACGGAATTAGAACTAAGTTAGATGAAAACAACGAAGAATACAAAGCTCTTAGAGAAACAATCGACAGTTTCAGGGAAAACCCCACAGTTGCAACAGAAACAATCGAAGATGATGAGTTTGACTTTGATTTCTAAGCAATAAAAAAGTCCCGATAGTTCGTGATCATAATACAAAAGTATTCTTACGAGAAAAAGTGTCAGCTCTGCTAAAACTACTGTTAAGCTGCGTAGCGAAAATTTGTTATAAGATATAGAACGTTTGTCTAATATAAATAACTAATATTTTAAATCAAATCAAATATAACATTCTGTAAAATAGGCGTCACCAGAATGGCACGTTCAGATGAAATGTTATAGGTAGTTGTGATACAGTATTTGATAATTAGCGACTTGTATAATACGAAGTTGCGATTTATAATTGTCACAATCAATTTATAAGTTTATAAAAAATAAAACCATATGGAAATTATTCTAATAATTATTTCAGCATTAGCACTAATCGCAATTATCACTTTTTTTTATTTTTACTTTAAAAATGAAAAGAAGAATAAAACTGAAAGAGTTAAGGATCTAAAAGAAATAACCACAAAAATTGAAGAAACTACTCGACAGCAACAAGCGAAAATTACAGAAATTTCAAATCTACAAAATGAGAAATATGTGGAGTTGAGCAAAGATGTAAAAAGATTTCAAGAACAAGCAAATACAAAAATAAATAGTGGTTTTGAGCAACTTCAAAATGAAAATTCAAACATTCAAAAAGACGTTAAAGAAAAAGTTACGGACATAAAAACTTCTTTTAAAGATTATTCTCAAAAAATTCAAGAAATTTTATCCAAATATTCAGATGATCTTAATCAGTCAAAATTGGATTCTAATCGATTGAAGGAAGAAATGCAAACAGAGATTAATAATCTTTTAAAAGAAATCAAAGCACCTCTTGATTTAGATTAGTATGAACAACATGTCAAATCATTCTCAAAACACAAAACGTATTATTTCATATCTTTCTTATTTGAGAGATATAAGTAGAAAAATCATTTCTCGAAATGGTTTTGAAAAGTGCTTGTTAAACAAAAATCTTCGCTATGCCGTCCAATTTGAAGAATTAGAACTTGAAGTAAAGCTCAACGAAAATAATTATGATGACCTAAATAGTTATTTTGGCTTTTTACAAAAGAATCATGATAAAAAGCTTTTTATTGGTTTTGGAACTGTTGCAGGGACGAGTAAAAGGATGTTTGCAGCACCAATTCTAACAATACAATGCGAACTTTCCAAAGATGAATTAACACATACAATTTACCTCGAACCAGATTTAGGAACACTAACCGTTAACTACGATTTTGTTTCCTCGTTATCAACAAGTTTTTTCAGTGAGGAGGATGATATAATGAATTCATTAACGGAAGATGAAAATAAAACTCTTGAAAATATAGAAAGGCTTCTCAAGGAAATATATGAATTTGATTTTTTCAAAATTTGCAAATTCTCAAATAAAACATTTGACGAATTAAAAAATAAAATTGAGCATTTTAGAAAGATTCCATCAATTTCAAAATTAGATTACAATTTCAAAGACGAACAAAAAAAATATACTTATCGCCTAAGTAAAAAAAATAGCGATTATAAAAAAGATAGAGATAAATCAATTTTTGAAAAAGAATTAGTTTTCATAAATGCAAATCATTTCTTCTTAAATCTTATTCCTGATGAATTATCAACTTATGAAGCGTTAAATAGCTTTGTTCGGAATATTGAGGATGAAAGTGATTTTAAAAATCCTGTTGTTGAAAAGTTACTTATAAATGCATTGACTGACGACAGCGTTGTAATCGATAGAATTCCGATAGAAGATAAAATTCAGGAAATCATTGATAAGCACATTCCAATTTCATTATCTAATTGCCAAATTAAAGGATTAAAAAATGCTTGGGCAAATGAAATTTCATATATACAAGGTCCACCAGGAACCGGAAAATCCCATACTATTTCTGCAATTGTATTATCTGCAATTGCAATGAATAAAAAAGTTCTAGTGTTATCTCAAAAAACAGCCGCACTTCAAGTTGTAAATAAAAAAATTGAACCATTTTTGACAGATGGAGATGGTTTGCTTGGCGTATGTTATTATGATACTTCTGCGAGAAAAAAAATTAAAAATTATTGTGGCTATCTAAGAGAACAAACTTCAAATTCAACACAGTTTAATAGAAATTCAGTAATAATAAATAATAAACTTGAAGAGCTTGATAAGGAGCTAATCACTAATTTAAAAGTACTTAGTACCGAAAAAATTAAACTTGATAGAACGCTTGAAAAAGAAAGGTTTTTTAAAGATATTAATGAACTTTTTTTAATAGAATTAGAAAGATTAAATGATGATTACTTTAAAATCCCAACTGGATTTCAATTTAAAAAAATCAAAGACGAAAAAAAGTATAAAGACGTTTTAAAAACAATAGAAAAAATTTGGGAGTTAAACTCCAAGACAATTTCTTCGAAACTTTATATATATAAATTTAAAGAACACTTAAAAACCAAATTCGAAACTCCATCTGACTGGCTTAATGAAAACACGTTGCCAAATTTCAGTAAATCATTTATAAAAGTAAATACAATATTTACAGAAGTTCAAATTAAGAGCAATGAATTAAATTTAGACGCAAACAGTATAAGAAAAAGTATTAAAAATATTAAAACTGATATTTTAAAACTTCAAAAACAAATAACCAAATTAAAATACAAGTCGAATGTATTTGAAAACATAAGTGACCAAACTTATCAAAAAGAAATTGATAAGTTCAATAGAATGCTTACTAATGTTAACAGCAGATTGATTGACAAAAGAATGAAAGAAATTGATTTTAAAAAAATCATTGATGTCATTCCATTTTGGACTGCTGAAATAAGACATTTAGGTCGTTTATTTCCTTTGGCTCATGATCTATTTGATTTAGTAGTAGTTGATGAAGCTTCACAAGTAAATCTCGCTGAAATATTACCTGCATTTTATAGAGGTAAAAAGTTATGTATTGTGGGAGATCATCAACAGTTGAGTCTAAAAGCTGCTGGTTTAAATTTTTCTTTAGGCAAAAACTTTGATGAATTAACTTGGGAAAAATATAATCGTGGTTTAATGCGTTATCAAACAGCTACGAAAAAGAAACTGACTGTTACTCAAGCTTCAATATTAGACTTTATAAAGAGTGATGATTACAATGTAATTCCAACAGAAGTAATGCTAGACGAGCATTTTCGTTCATTACCAAAACTAGCTAAATATACGAGCAAACAATTTTACAAAGACGAGGAAAATCCAGATGGCAAATTAAAAATTATGACTGAAACTCCTGATAGAGTTTCTATCGAATGTTGTCTTGCCATCAAAGTTAATGGGAAAAGAGAAAATGAAACAAATAGCAAAATTGTAATTGCTGAAGCCGAAGAAGTTGTAAAAATAATACAAGGTATAACATCTTCTAATGTTCAAGATTTATTCAATACAGCAACTACCGAATATACATTACCCAAACACATTGACAAAAAAGATTTTACTATTGGAGTAATATCGATGATACGAGACCAATGTAAAAAAATAGAAGAATTAATTGATGAACGTATTCCAAATTTAGACAGTGCTTACGATTTAATGATTGGGACACCAGAAGAGTTTCAAGGAAATGAAAGAGATATAATGATATTTACTCTTTGTCTAGATAAAGAATGTAAACGTGGACAAGGTCATTATCAAGATGCAAGAAGATTAAATGTTGCAACTAGTCGTGCAAAATCATTTACATATTTTGTTTACTCACCTTTCGATAGAACATTTAACGAAATATACAAATACTTAAATTATATAAATGGTACAGTTACCGAAAGCGATTTAATAGCAATTAATTCCGAAGGTACAAAGCCAAATTTGCCAGCTTTAGATTTTGATTTATTTGAAAGCGATTTTGAAAGATACGTTTATTCTTATTTGGAAACATTTGTAAATAAAAATTCTAATGGGCATAAAATAACTTTGCATAATCAAGTTAAAAGTTGTGGACAAAAGAGGCTTGATTTTGTGATTTTTAATCACAAAACAAAAAAATCCGTAGCTATTGAAGTTGATGGAATTCATCATTTTTCAAGCAATGGGATTGCTGATAATTATACAGTTGAGCATATAGAAAGAATGGAGACTTTAACACGAGCAGGTTGGAATATAATCAATACACCTTACCACAAATGGTATAAAGACGGTTGGTTATCAGAACAATCAAACTATAATTTTAAAGAAGAAATAAATAGAATATATAGCGAAATTAATTTGGCAATATTTTAAGATAATAGTATACCCAGTATACCATCTTGAAACCTGTTAAAGTTAATTGTGATATTTTGTTTAGTTATATATAAACTATAAATTTTAACAAATATACCACGAAAACTCTTGCAGTACATATCCAAGAAAGTTTTGCACCTATTAAAGAAGATCAACAAGCCTTGTAGAAAATCTGACGGAAAAACAAGAAGAAGTTGTTAACGAAGATGAATCTGTTGAAAAAGAAGAACAGTCTGAATAAAGACGGTTCTTCTTTTAAAAGGGGTTTTGATGTAAGGATGTTTAAAAACATAAAGATTACTTAATACCCCCGTAGATTTTTAAAATGATTAGCGTTATCATTGAGATATAGATTGGTTAAATAAGGCCTTATGTGAGGGATTTTTTGACCAATTTTCATAATAAAATATCTTTATTTATCAGAAAAACAATTTAATTAAATCGACTTTTGTAAATTGAAGAAAGTGTTTCTTTCAGTGAAAAGTTTAAATAATTATCAGCCATGGTTATTGCAGTTGTCTAATGACAGATATTCAAAAAAATTACCAAAACATTAAAAATGAGTAAATCGTCTAAAATTCAAATCTATTTTTATTCCATACTAATAATTAGCGTAATTTGGTTATTTGTCTTTCCTAAGCCACTTAAGAATTTGCTCCAAATTATTTTTGGAGTTCCAACTTTTCCTGTTTTTATATTTAATTTTCGTGATAAATTAGAAGATTTTAGCAGGGGCCTTAAAAACAAGCTTCCTGATTTATCCTTTTATATCCTTTGAATCTACATCAACTATAAATAAAATAAAATGAAACATATATGCTCTTTGATTGCCGTGTTGTTTTTGTCGACTATATCCTACGGAGTAGAAAACGCAAAAATGCCGATAGAAAATCTCAATATTGCTGACGTTAACTTGAAAAACATTTTAAAATCATCGATAATAGAAGACGGGATTTACGATACGAAAATGATTTTGACACGCCTAAATGGAAAACCTGTAAGCGGTACCGGTTTTTATATTACTATAAGCAGTGGCAGCAGTACCATACAAGGCAAAAGCGGGTGCAATAATTTTAGCGTAAACTATAAAAATCTTGCAAAAAAGAACCGCATCGAAACTTCATCTCCAATAGGTACGATGATGGCCTGTGATGAAAAAAAAATGGGATTGGAACAGGAGTTTATGAGTTCAATGAATAATAAAATGTTAAAAATTAGCAGAAAAAAAAATATTGTTATTTTTAAAGATTTACGCGCTAAATCAATTATGGAATTTACCGTTCCTACACAAAACGGAATCTGGAGTTTTATAGGTAAACAGAATTGGAAATTGATACAGCTGGAGGGTGTTGGGAAAGATTATGGGCCGGTTTCAATAAAATTTGATATAGCTGCTAATAAAGTAAGCGGAAACAGTGGCTGTAACAGTTTTTTTGGTACTTATGCAGCAGAGGGTGATTTTGTTAGTTTCAGTAAAATAGGCGCTACCAGAATGGTCTGTTCAGATGATCAGGTCTCTTTAACTGAGCAAAAAATACTTGGTTATCTTAACCATAAATTGCGTTTTGATGTGGCAGACCAAACACTCAACTTTTATCTCGAGGATATGCTTGTGATGATGTTTGCTCTATAATACAGAGTAACCTGAAATCTTAGAATTAGATTTCAAGCTACAGCTATAGAAGAAACAATGTTTAACTTTGATCCAAACCTGCTTAAAACAAGAGATGCTTTCAGTGTAATTAACTGTTAATCAGTGGTTAAGTGTGTAGAATTGACAAAGAAAGCAAACTCAAAAAAAATAGCTGCCTCAGTTTTGAGACAGCTACTATTGCTTTCAATTTGTTTGTGGTTTTTTAAAACTGTTTCAAAAACAATTTAGCATAACTGTTAAAGGGCAGAGAGTCAATTTTTGGTTCGAAATAAACTTTTCTATAAAATTTATGTAATCTCAAGACGTATTTTATTTTCTCAAATAAATCATTAATTTTATGGACTTACGAAGTCTTGTGGTTTTTAAATTGTTGAAACTCGAGCGGAGTATATTCAGGACATGCACCTACTTTTGAGGTTATAAAAGCACCAAGTGCTGTAGCCTGTTGCATAATATCTTTTACAGTAGCTCCCCTTACAAATCTTTTTGATAAAAAACCGGCAAGAAAGGAATCCCCACTTCCTATAGTGTCAGCAATGGTTATGTTTAGAGCGGGATACAAATGAAAGTTACCATCATTTACATAAAGCGCGCCTTTACTACCCTTAGATATAATGATTTCTCTCAACTTAAATATATCCTGCACTTGTTTCACGGCATCTTCTTCGGAGGTATACGGCTTGCATAAGAAATCCAAAACCATAAGTAGTTCCGCTTTATTGAATTTAGCAATGTCTGCTTTATGTAACAATTCTTTTAAGAGATTAAAATCATAGTGTGGTTTGCGCAAATTGATATCGAAAACATTAAATGAGCTGTCTTCGAGCAATTCAAACAGCGAGTTTCTAGATTTTCTGTTCCTTGAGGCAAGAGAACCAAAAACAAGGGCACTTGATTCCCTGACTAATTGCTTATCATTAGGCTTGGCTTCGATATAATCCCATGCTACATCGCTTGTAAGGTCATAATGCGCCTCTTTGTTTTGATCAAAAGTAGCAATAACCGTACCGGTAGGATATTTATTGCTCACCTGAATGTTTTCAGTATATATACCCCATTTCTTAATTTTGGATATAATCTCATCACCGAGAGCATCATTGCCCACAGCGCTAATTATATGCGAATCTATTCCCATTTTAAATAGATTATAAGCAACATTAAAAGAAGCCCCGCCCGCTTTTTTCTCCTCTCCAGGCAGATAATCCCATAATAATTCCCCAAAACAGGTAACTTTAATTGTATTTGAATTTGTCATTTTTAATTTATTTTGAAATTTGCTAAAACTTATTTGATAATTAATCTGCATGTTTTTGTACCTGCAATTTTTAGAATGAATACGCTTGAGCTGAAAATTGCAGGTAGGCATTGTTATCTACAGGATTCCACATCGCCCATATTCCGATTGGAAGTTTATATCCCATGACAGTTACAACATTTGAAAGTAAAAGACTTACTTCATTTATTCCACTATTACCTGCGAAGAAATTATTTTGTTCGCCTGCTTTATTTACTGCTGCGGCATATCCAATTCTTCCATCTACTTGAAGATTTTCTTTTTTGTAAAAACAATATTGGGTTGATGTAAAATAAGAATATTTATTTTCTGTATTTGCCATGTTTCTATCACGACCAAAAAGGATAACATTCCAGCTTAGAGTTAAAGGAAATTTTTCAGATATTGTAAAGTTAGATCTGAAATCTAAAAAACGTCCGGTTTCGCTCGCATTATAATTAAAGTATTCTTCGTTATTATAGGTGGCACCAGGTGAGAAATTATAAATATCCCATAATTCTACATTAAATCTTCCTTTTTTGAAACCTACATAGTTATTGAATTCTTTGTAAGACCCTTCTGCATTTCCACCTCCCCAGAACCCCCCGTAAAAATGTTTGCCGTCCAGATGAAGATCACCAGTAAAAACAAAACCGGAGGTGACTTCTATCCCGCGCCATAAATGACTATTTCTAACTTGTAAGGAAGAGTGAAGATCTTGACTATATGTGATATTCAAAAAAGTAATCAAAGTAAAAACTAAAAAAAGTCTCCTAAATTTTTTATTTTTGGATAAATATATATAATGCTCATTTGGCGTGAGTATGTGTATTGGTTTCATAAGAAAATGGTCTGGTTATTAGCAGTCGATTATATAACAATGTCTTCTTTTCTTTGGCGAGATCCCCATAATGCATAGGACAGTATTACTAGTTCGCAGATAACACAAAGAATCCATGTCCATCTCCAAGCCCCAAATACATCAGCGAGTATGCCTTGTAATAGTGTGAACACTGCACCTCCGAATACTGCTGAAACGAATATTCCTGATGCCTTGGAAGTGTATTTACCTAAGCCTTTGATTGAAAGTGAATAAATACAGCTCCACATGGAAGAATGTAAAAGTCCAATGGCAACCAGAAACCAAATATTCTGGGTTATTATAGCAATTGTTGCGAGTATTGCAGCAAGACTTGTAGTTGTTATTAATTGCTGTCTAGCCGAAATATGACTTAGAAAACTTGAAATTCCGCGGCCAATCATAAAACCTCCCCAATAGAGAGTTGAAAGAAGAGCGTGTATTCCAAGATCCATATTACCGATGATAATATCGGTTTTCCCAAAAAAGTTTACAGGACGACCAAGAGCTTCCAGTTCAAAAGCGAACAAATTAATATTAGCCCCAATAGCTACTTCAGTGCCCACATAAAAAAAAATAGCCACTACTCCAAGGACAAAATGCCTGAAAGACCACACACTTCTTTCGAGTTTTTCTCCTGAGCTATCACGAGTATTTGGAATATCCGGTATGTCGAGTTTTCTTGTTAGCAGCAATACTGCCATTATACAAAACAGGAGAATTGCCAAGGGAGTAATAAGTTGTTTTATTTCGATGTTTTCAATAGAAATACCACTAAAAATTACCAATGTAACAAAAAAAGGTGCAGATGTAGTACCTATAGAATTGATCCCTGTAGTGATATTTAGACGCTGAACGGCTTGGGTCCCGGGTAAATCATAAGAAGCTACATATGGGTTTACCACAACCTGAATTACAGCCGCTGAGGTTCCCATAATAAAAGAACCTGCTAGAAAAACAATAAAACTATAAGGTATTATTGCATCTCCAAATATAAAATGAAAATCTGGCAATTGATAACCCATCCATGAAGAACATAAATACATAATCAAGCCAGAGATGATAAACAGCATTCCACGGATTATTGTGTTCTTATATCCATAAATGTTAACCCACCTGCTTCCTAAGGAGCCATTTACAAGGTATCCTAAGAAAAAAAAGAAAGAAATAGAGGTGGTTAGGGTGTTTTTGTAACTACCTGCCTCGGCTAAAAATGTAAATTTCAAAGGAGCCTGAAGTTGTTCATTTATAGTGGTAAGAAAACCTACGATAAAATAAATGAAAGTAACAATTGCAAAAGGCAATATTTTATTTTGAGATCTATCTTTCATAAAGTATATTTTTAATAAATAATTAGTTTTTGGATACGATTGTATTTAATACAGCTGTTATTCCTTTCTCTTTGATGATTTCTGCGTAATAAAGATATTCTTGAGTGAATTTTTCAGATGCCATAAGATTATAACTTTTGAATGGGGTTAAATTCAGGAAGTCTAATGGATTACTACTTTCAATAAACTTTGAGTCCTCTGAGGTTAACCAAGGCTCAGCTACATCGTAAGTAAGACCTTTAGAATCCTTTTTGTATTTTAAGTAGTGCCTGTAAGCAGCGATAAGGAAAGTTATCCGCTTTAAGTCTTTGCCATCTTTAATCATTTTGCTAAGGTTTGGCATAATATATACGGGGAATTTTGAAATACCATCATAACATAGCCTGCTCAGCTGGTCACTTACGCTACGGTTTGCAAAACGCTCAATAAGGGTTTTCTTGTACAGCTCCAAATTAGTTTCTTTGGGTGCCGGAACATAAGGCGTGATATCAATATTCATGAAATCCATTAAAAGAGCTGTAAAAAGCGGATCATGCATTGCATTATCAACTTTACGATAACCGCTTAAAAATGCTGGATAACACAAAAGGGTATGCGATGCATTCAGAAGACTTAATTTCATATTTTCGAAAGCACTAACATCATTTACAAATTCAACCCCAACTCTTTCCCATGCAGGCCTGCCAGCAATAAAATCATCTTCAATAACCCATTGAATAAAATCCTCACAATACACAGGGACTTTATCAGTACTTCCACTGTTGGCATTTAACCTCTTTATATCGGCTGGGTTCGTAGATGGGGTTATCCTGTCAACCATGCTGTTCGGGAAAGTCACATTTTGCATTACCCAACTGGCAAGTTCATCATCCTGGGCATTTATAAACGTAGTAAACGCTTTTTTTGCAGTGTCCCCATTGTGCTGGAGATTATCACAAGACAGGATAGTTATACTACCGTTTCCCCTGTGCTTTCGAACACGCAAACCTTCAGCTATAAATCCAAAAACAGTACTGGGAAATCTGGGGTTTTCAATATCATGTTTTATTTTTTCATCTTCAAGATCAAAATTTCCCGTTCCCTTATCCAGATTGTATCCGCCTTCTGTAATAGTCAAAGAGATAATTTTTATAGATCGCTCGGCGATTTTATCTATTACAGCCTTTGGATTTTCGTAACCTGCGATAAGTTCCTGAAGTGCTCCAATTTTATAGACCTGATCACTGCCGTCCCTTCCACATACTGTGAGTGTATAATCAAGATCTTGAGATTTTAAATTTTCTACATTTTTTTCATCCGAAGACAGCAAGCTTATTCCGCAGATTCCCCATTCCTTTTGATCATTGTCTTCCAGCAATACATTTGTATAAAATGCCTGATGAGCACGATGGAAGTTACCAACCCCGATATGTACAATACCTTGGGTGATATCTTTGGAGTGATATTTATAATCTACTATTTTCATAATTTTTTAGTTTATTTTTTGATAAATTCTTTCTTGTTTTGACCAAACATATAAATTTGATCCTTTTGTTATATCGTTTTCGTAAAAAAAACTTTATGGGAACGTTCTCAATATATTGGGAACGTTCCCATGTCGCCAAATAGCATTTTTTAATTATTTTTGAATAAATTAAGCACGATGAAACGAATTACAATAAAAGATCTTGCACAATATCTGTCCTTATCGACTTCGACCATATCACGGGCATTACTTAATGACAAAAACATAAACCCTGATACCAAAAAAAGAGTAATGGATGCTTCTGAAAAACTTGGATATAAGCCAAATATGACGGCTTTGAGCCTAAAATATGGAAAAACTAAAAGTATAGGATTCGTTGTTCCGGAAATGACAACTCCATTTTCAGCAAAAGTCCTTCAAGGTATACACAACATCCTTTATCCCCTGGGATATAAAGTCATAATCCTTCAATCAGATGAAGATCCTTCACGAGAAAAAGAAAATCTACTACTGCTCGAAACATTTAATGTTGACGGAATTATTATCAATCTTTGTCATGAAACACACAATCAAGATATGTATCAGCAAATAATAGCTAGGGGAACTCCATTGGTTTTCTTTGATCGGATACCACCAGGTGAAATGGATGTTTCAAAAGTTCTGGTTGATGACTATATCAAGTCTTCCCTAATGACAGAGCATCTTATCAGTTGTGGACGTACTAGAATAGTTCATCTCATGGGGCCATCGACAGTTCGAAATGCTGTAGAACGAGCTGAAGGCTACAAGCGGATTTTAGCGAAATACAACTATTCTGATCCCCAACTTATCTTAAAAACATATCAGACTGGATTTGAAGATGGAAGAATAGCAGCGAAACAATTATTAGACAGTAAAATAAAATTCGACAGTATTTTTGCCTTTACAGATACCTTGGCTATAGGAGCAATGAATTACTTACAGGAATATGGTATAAAAGTTCCTGAAGAAGTTGCTGTTGCAAGTTTTTCAGGGACAGAACTCTCTACAAATGTATATCCTCAATTAACAAGTGTAGAACAACCCCTTATAAAAATGGGGGAAAATTCAGCGGAACTTATAATTGAAAAAATAAAAGACAGCTCATCGGCAAGTCACACAATAATTCTTGATGCAAAACTTGTTTATCGGGCATCAACACTGGGTCAGAATAATCATCAAAATTGTTGGGATATGTAGAAATACTTTGAAAGCTTCAGCAATTTTCTGCTTCATCTTTTTTGCTTAAAATAATTATAAAGCACAATGGCTACGTTATATAGATAAAAAGACTTGTCTAATTTCTGATGATTTCTATTTTTACAAAAACCACACCACCGCTTTTGTTGGATGTAATATCCATAAATGCTTTTTTACTCAGGTCAATTTCTCTTCCATTGACAAATGGTCCTCTATCATTAATTACTACAATTACTGATTTTCTGTTTTTTTCGTTTGTGATTTTAAGTTTTGTGCCAAATGGAAGTTTTTTATGAGCGGCAGTCAGTTTACTATTGTCAAATTTTACGCCGCTTGCCGTTTTTCTTCCATCAAATTTATCATTATAATAAGAGGCGTGAGCATTTTCTTTGTACAATTTGAGATTTTTAGTTTCGGTATTTTCCTTTATTGAATCCAGACATTCTTGTGCTGCAACTGAAAGAGAAAAAAGGAAAACAATACACATAAGTAGTTTTTTCATTTCTAATTTTGCCCAAAGAGAAGAAATTATAATAATTTTGATATAGTTGAAAGGACATATTTATGCTAGAAAAAGCCATGATTTGTCTGCAGCTTAGTCTGTAATTCTTCTATTGTTACTGGAAAAAACGGTCAAATTGACCATCTAATTTCTATGTAACTGACTATCAGTTTCGGAGTAGAACGCTATGGGTGCCAGGAGAAAAAATGCTAAGCAATCTCAGGTCATATGTACGGAAGTGGGCATGTAGGGAGTTTTGGCAGCATAATCAGAAAACAAATGTTGAGGGTATTTTGCATTTAAATTTACTAGCAACTAATTTTTTTAAAGGTAAAGGCTATTCAGCTTATTTATATTATAATACATTTGATATAGAAATCTATTATGGTAAGAACGACTAAAAATAAAAAAGTCGATTTATACGAGACGGTTTCAGGTGTAAATTGATGGCTCGTAATGTTACTGTCATAATTAATTTTGGACTAACAGAGAATTTAGTGCTTCCAATCAATACTGAGATTTTAATGGGGAAGGGGACATTTAGAATCAAATAGCTTTATTATTTATAAAACTAATGATTAGGATTAAAATTGATTTTAAATGTTTGAGTGGGAAAACTTGTCATATTTAGTTTTACATTATCTTAAATCACAGTTTGGAAAATTGGTTTATTTTAAACCTGGCGTCTAAATGATGGTAAAACATCATATTAAACGCTTTTTGTTATGGTATGTTAAATGAAGTTCAAAAAAAGCATATAACAATGTTTTTCGGTCCTGGATAGCGGACAGTAATGTGATTAATTGACTGAACTTTGCATAAGTTATTTGTAGAGATAATTTTTATAGTTAAATAGTTTGGTTAGTTATTAACTTTAAACGGTGTCCGATTTCATAGTGAGAGAAATTGGATGCTGTTTTTTATTTGTAGAAAAACTTATTGTTTTTTTTGCGTTAAAATCTGATTTTACCATTTGTGATACAGAACATGATACGGGTGATAACAAACGGATCACGTAAATACTTCCTGAAAATATAAATGTATATATATAAATTCTTAATTTTACATGCCTAAGTATCTGATGTTTAAATTTTAATTAGACTACACTCTGTCTTTTAAATAAAATCATATTTGAATGTGAATCAAATTTCACAAATTCCGTAAAGCCTGATTCAAACCAATATAAAAAAGCTATGAAAAATATGGAACTTAGGGATGATTTATTGATAAAGGAACGCTGGAAAAGTTAATATTGTAGCCGGGATTGCTATGATTTGGATTTAATAATGTTAGTTCTTTAAGACTTTTTATTGTTGTTTTGGCCGGTGAGGTGGGGGCTGCCTGGAGTGACTAGTTGATTTGAGAGGGAGTACTTAAGATTCTTTATAAATGATTTTATAAGAGAGATAAACAGAAGGAAGTAATTACACGACAACTGCCGAAGGGATAAAATTATTAAATGCGGCAAGGGGAGGTTCATATATAAGATTATTAGACAATGCCATTTCACTGAATGTTTTTTCTGGGAGCCACTTAGGGTATTGGCGGGGAAGATGGCTGGGTAATTTCAAGCACGAACTGGTATCAAGCTAGGAATAACAACTATTGGTTTCACTCAGAGAGGAACATTTTGGATTTTAATTTAAAATAAATAAAATAAAAAGGATATCATTTACTACTATTATTAATTCTATACAAAGGTCATCAAAGATAATGAGCCTCATTAGTTAACTATACTACTAATAAGTGCTACAGAGGGTTCTTTGTAAATATTACGAATCATTTTTGCAAGAAGAAGAAAAAGCAATTAAATACAACTGTATTTTTTTATTTTTATTCAAATATCTCTTTGAATAAATTTTGGCATTCAATTTTTATTTCTTCCTTTAAATCGCTTTCAACTCTAAAACCAAAATTGACACCATGTGGATTTGTATTCATATCATAATGATTATGTAATCTATCATTTTTCTCAGAAGAAAGTGCCGATTTTCGTCCTTCAAAATATTCAGAGTGTTTATTTTCGATTTGCTTTAATCCTTCTGTTAATCTTTCCATTTTTGGCGCGCCCTTTTCTCCGTAAAAAAGTTCTTTCAAATTCATAATTTTTAATTTTCACTAATTATTAGTTTTGTAAAGATATAAAACACTATTGCAAAAATTGAGTAAAATAATTTTTCCTTTCAATATTATCTATATCAATGAAAAGGTGGTCTTAAAATTTCGAGTTCCGGGAGAATGGATGGCAAGATAAGCGGTTGTTTACTACCGTTAATCTAGCCGTGAGTTTTGACGCTGACTTAAATTATCTAGACTCTTTGATTTTTTAAAATTTGTAAGTTTTTCAGGATTTGTACTGCCGCAGGCTTGATAAGCTTTTCTGACGTAAATTTTTAATATAGAATCAGTTTTCATTCGAAAACGGCTAAAAAGGGCAGCCAAGATAGCGCCAGCGGTCTGCTGCATGCGCATAACGGACTCCAGTTTCCTTTCGTCCGCCCTTCGGGACTTATAGCAATCCGCATCCTTTAACTGACGCTTGATCTGTGCTTTAGTTAGTTAGTTAGTTAGTTAGTTAGTTAGTTAGTTAGTTAGTTAGTTAGTTAGTTAGTTAGTTAGTTAGTTAGT
>NZ_JAUTYT010000018.1:0-93035 GCF_041946075.1 Flavobacterium sp. LAR06
AAAGGAGCAGAAAACTTTTAGCTTCTGCTCCTTTTAATTAACAATTTATTCGCGAAAAGACTTTTTCAGTGTCCTCACTTTTGTGAACGCTTTTTTTTTGAATTACTCCATTTCATCCTCAACCACTTCCTCATCTTCAAAAATCAAATCATTTGACGAGAAATCTAATATTTCTGATTTCGAAGCATAGTTCACAATTTCTTTTATCCCTTTCTGCAGAAGCAGTTCTGTCGTGTATTTTCGACTTGTAGCAAAATGCAACTCACCCAACATCAATTTAAAAAAATACTTTCCCCCAGAGCCTTTAAACTTTAAAAACTTAGCCTGTTCAATATTCACTTTAAATTTCTCAATATCCTCCTCACACTCAAATTTCAATTCATAACTCAAACTAGTAAAAATCACTTTCCCTTTCCTGGAAGTAAACACAAATTTATACTCATCATTAAATCGCCTGCTAATTACGAAAGCACCCATTTATTAATTTTAGATTTTAGATTGTTGATTTCAGCCCCGATAGCTGCCGGAATAGATTCTTAGATTCTTGTCAAATAAATTCTCTTCGCAAATTTATTTTCAGCGCGTGAATTTACACAATAAAAAAAGCCTCTTCAAAAGAAGAGGCTTTAGTACTCAGAGCGGGACTTGAACCCGCACGAACATTGCTGTTCACTGGATTTTAAGTCCAGCGTGTCTACCAATTTCACCATCCGAGCATTATATGATTTTGAGCGAAAAACGGGGCTCGAACCCGCGACCTCGACCTTGGCAAGGTCGCGCTCTACCAACTGAGCTATTTTCGCGTTTCAAATTCTTGTAAGAACTACAATACTTGACTTGTTCTGTATTGCGAGTGCAAATTTAGGACATTTATTCAATTATACAAGCCTTTTTTGAAAAAAAATAATACTTATTTTATAACCTTCTGATAACCTAAACTTTAAATCTGAAATTTATTTCTTAACGATCATCCTTTTAATCTCATTGAGTTTCATCAGGGCTTCAACCGGTGTGATCGAGTTTATATCAAGACTTAAGATCTCTTCTTTAATCTCTTCCAACAAAGGATCGTCCAAATTAAAGAAGCTCATCTGCATTTCATCATTAGCCGATTTGATTCCGTTTAAGGCATCGCTTGAATGATTTTTCTCTAACTTCTTTAAAAGTTTTTGCGCTTTCAAAATTACAGTCTGTGGCATTCCAGCCATTTTAGCGACGTGAATTCCAAAACTATGTGCACTTCCTCCTTTTACCAGCTTACGAACAAAAAGAACAGTATCTTTTAATTCTTTAACTGCAACGTTATAATTCTGAATTCTCGGAAGTGATTCTGTCATTTCATTCAATTCATGATAATGCGTTGCAAACAATGTTTTTGCTCTTCCCGGATGTTCGTGTAAAAATTCGGCAATAGCCCAGGCAATCGAGATTCCGTCATAGGTACTCGTTCCTCTTCCAATTTCATCCAATAAAACTAAACTTCTGTCTGAAATATTATTCAAAATAGAAGCGGTTTCATTCATCTCCACCATGAAAGTAGATTCTCCCATCGAAATATTATCAGAAGCTCCTACCCTTGTAAAAATTTTATCTACAATTCCCATTCTAACACTATCCGCCGGGACAAAACTCCCCATTTGAGCCAACAATACAATTAAGGCCGTTTGTCTCAAAATAGCAGATTTACCAGACATATTCGGACCCGTAATCATAATAAGCTGTTGCGTTTCTCTATCTAAATAAACATCATTGGCGATGTATGGCGTTCCCACCGGCAATTGTTTTTCAATAACAGGATGCCTTCCGTTTTTAATATCCAATTCGAAAGTTTCATCAATTTCCGGACATACATATTTATTCTCAACCGCTAATTGTGTGAATGAACATAAACAATCTAATTGCGCCACTAAGTTAGCATTCATTTGAACCGGCTTAATATAAGTCGCAATCCAGGCTACCAATTGCTCAAAAAGATCGGTTTCAATTTTATGGATTCTTTCTTCGGCTCCTAAAATCTTGGTTTCGTATTCTTTTAATTCTTCTGTAATGTAACGTTCCGCATTCACTAAAGTTTGCTTACGAATCCATTCTGAAGGCACTTTATCTTTATGTGTATTTCGAACTTCGATATAATACCCAAAAACGTTGTTGAAAGATATTTTTAAAGAAGAAATCCCAGTTCGTTCTGATTCTCTTTTTTCAATCCCATCTAAATATTCTTTGCCGGAAGTTGAAATCGCACGCAATTCGTCAAGTTCTTCACTAATTCCTTTTGCAATAGCATTTCCTTTTGCAATAGCAACCGGCGCATCCTGATTTAAAGTTACTTTGATTTTTTCTCTTAATAAATCGCAGGCATGCAGACTGTCTCCAATAACCTTTACAGCTTCTTGCGGACTTTGCAATGCTAAAGTTTTAATTGGAATAATCGCATCCAGAGATTCTTTCAAATAAACAATTTCACGTGGTGAAACTTTCCCTGCCGCGATTTTAGAAATCAAACGTTCTAAATCTGAAATTTGTTTGATTTGATATTGAATATTATGTAAAACCTCAGGATTTGATTTCAAATACGAAACCACATCATGACGGCCTTTTATTTTATTACTGTCTTTTAACGGTAAAGCCAGCCAACGTTTCAACAAACGTCCACCCATTGGCGAAAGCGTTCTGTCAATTACATCTAAAAGCGTTACAGCATTCGGATTATAACTATGGTATAATTCTAAGTTTCGAATTGTGAATCGATCCATCCAAACATACGCATCTTCAGCAATACGCTGGATTGCCGTAATATGTTGTACACGATTATGCTGAGTTTCGGATAAATAATACAAAATCGCTCCGGAAGCTATTATTCCTTCTTTTAATTCTTCGACTCCAAAACCTTTTAAAGAAACGGTTTGAAAGTGTTTCGTTAAAGTTTCTAAAGCATAATCTTCTTTATAAATCCAGTCTTCTAGATAAAAACTATGAAAATCGTCTCCAAAAGCAGCTTTAAAATCGCCTTTGTTATTCTTCGGAACTAAAACTTCGCTCGGATTAAAATTCTGCAAAAGTTTATCAATATATTCTGCATTTCCCTGAGCCGTTAAAAATTCTCCTGTTGAAACATCCAAAAAGGAAATCCCGATATTTTTATTAGCAAAATAAACTGATGCTAAAAAGTTATTTGATTTAGATTGTAAAACCTCATCATTTAAAGAAACTCCCGGAGTTACCAATTCAGTAACACCACGTTTTACAATAGTTTTAGTCATTTTTGGATCTTCAAGCTGATCGCAAATGGCAACACGAAGTCCGGCTTTGACTAATTTTGGCAAATACGTATTAATAGAATGATGCGGAAAACCAGCCAAGGCTGTCTCCGTTTCAGAACCCGCCCCTCTTTTGGTTAATGTTATTCCAAGAATTTTAGAAGCTCTAATGGCGTCTTCTCCAAAGGTTTCATAAAAATCACCTACTCTGAAAAGCAGACATGCATCAGGATATTTTCTCTTGATTTCGTTATACTGTTTCATTAAGGGTGTTTCTTTCACCACTTTCTCTTTCGCTGCCAAATTGTAATGTTTTTAAATGAAAATTTATGACAGCGAATTTATAATATTTTGGCGGCATATAGAAGAGCTTCAAAAATTAAAATATTTTTAAGATTTTTTTGATTAGAGATATTAGAATTTTCTATAGATTTGTTCATAATTAAAACAAAGACTCTTAAAGATGAAAAAAATAATTTTATTTGTTATGATAGCTGTAGTTGGAATTACAGCTTCAAACGCTCAAACTGCTAAAAAAGCCAAAGTTGCTAAAGTTCAAGGAGCAGGAATGGTTTTTGAAAACGAAACAATCGATTACGGAACTATCGCTCACAATGCTGATGGTAACCGTCAGTTTGTTTTTGTAAACAACGGAACAAAACCATTAATCATTACAAATACACAAGGATCTTGTGGTTGTACTGTACCTACAACACCAAAAGAGCCAATCGCTCCAGGTGCTAAAGGAATTATTGGAGTAAAATATGCTACTGACAGAGTTGGTGCTTTTACAAAAACAGTAACTGTTACTTCTAATGCTGAAGGACAACCTACAAAAGTACTTACTATTAAAGGTACTGTTTTACCAGACCCGGTAAAAAGCTAATCTGAAAAGAAAATAAAATAATCGAAAAAGCTTCCTTATCTTTGGAAGCTTTTTTTATGACCTGAATACAACACCAATGAGAAAACTTGAAAACAGCGAACTGGATCGCAAATCGATTGAAGATTTTAAAAAATCAGAAAAAACACCTCTTATAATAGTTTTGGATGACATTCGCAGTTTGCACAATATTGGTTCTGTATTTAGAACTTCTGATGCCTTTTTGGTTGAAAAAATCATTTTATGCGGTATCACAGCGACTCCTCCAAACAAAGAGATTCACAAAACCGCTCTTGGCGCTACAGAAACAGTAGCCTGGGAACATCATGAAAATGTTTTGGAAGTTATTGAAAACCTAAAAAAAGAAAATGTAATGACACTTGCCATTGAACAAGTTGAAAGCTCTGTTTTTCTTCAGGATTTCAAAGTAACTAAAAATCAAAAATATGCCTTAGTTTTTGGTAATGAAGTGTACGGTGTTTCGCAAGAAGCTGTTGCCATCTGTGACGGCTGTATTGAAATTCCGCAATTAGGCACCAAACACTCCTTAAACATTGCTGTTAGTGCCGGAATTGTAGTTTGGGATTTATTCCAGAAATTAAACTGGCCAAGTGCAGATTAAAATGTTATTTTTCAACATATCTCACCTATAAATGTTAGAAATTGAAATATATTTTTTTATTATTATAAAATTGATACTTTTATAAAATGAAAACTATCAATTTCTTTAAAATAACCATATTATTTTCTTTGTTGTTATCCAGCTTTTCTGGATTTTCACAATATACTTCAATTCCTGATTCAAATTTTGAACAAGCTCTGATTAATTTAGGCATCGATAGTGGTGTTATTGACGGTCAAGTTTTGACAACAAGTATAAATAGTGTTAAAAGTTTAGAAATTCGTTACCAAAATATTTCTAATTTATCCGGAATTGAAGGCTTTTCAGAATTAGAAACTTTGATTTGCAATAACAATAATTTAACTGCGTTAGATTTCTCTAAAAATTCAAAACTAAATTATTTAGACTGTAGTGGTAATAAATTAACCAGCTTAAATGTTTCAGAAAATTACAATTTAAATCTTTTAAATTGTAATCAAAATAATTTAAGCGCTATAGACATTGCAAAAAATCTAGCATTAAAAAGTTTGGGTTGCAGTTACAATCAATTAAAAACCTTAAATGTTTCAAAAAATACAGCCCTAGAGATATTTTATTGTACATTCAACCAAATAACAAGTTTAGACACCTCTAATAACACAAACTTAAACATATTTGTTTGCTATAACAATCAATTAACTGATTTAGATATTTCAAAAAATCTAAACTTAAATATGTTTTCTTGCTCAAATAACCACATCACCACTTTAGACATATCTAAAAATACAGGTATAAATTCATTTAGCTGTGACAATAACAATCTGAGTAGCTTAAGCGTAAAAAACGGTATTAATAATTACATGCTAGCTATTGATCTTACTTCAAATCCTAATTTAAGTTGCATAGAAGTAGATAACGCAAATTATTCTAATATAAACTGGTCAACGTATAAAGATGCTTCGGCGACATATTCAAACAATTGTAACAAAGCCACAGTAACAACAGCCCCCATAATTAAAGCAACCGGAAATCAATTATACTGTCCTTTAACCGCTATAAATATTGTAACATCGTTTACCATTTCTCACGATCCCGCAGAACTTGGAACAAAAGCTGTTTACATTCAGATTTCTTCAGGTTACTCTAGTGGTCTTGATAAAATAGAAATTCAAAATCCTGCCGCACATCCATCAATTGTACAAGGTTGGTATCCTAATGAAGGAAAACTAGTATTATCAAGTCCAACCGGAGGAGATGTTTTATATTCTGATTTGGAAGCTGCAATTAAAGATGTGGTCTTCTCTAATTCTTCTCCTACAGCCTCGGGAACCAGAACCTTTTCCATAACAGTTGGTCAAGCCAATTATCTGCCTTCTACAGGGCATTATTATTTATACGTCCCGAGTATTGGTATATCCTGGACCGCAGCAAAAGCAGCAGCTGAGACAAGTAGTTATTACGGCCTAAAAGGTTATCTGGCAACTCTTTTATCAGCTGATGAAGCCAAGTTAAGTGGAGAACAAGCCTCAGGAACGGGCTGGATTGGAGGAAGTGACCAAGAAACAGAAGGAACCTGGAAATGGGTTACAGGCCCTGAAGCGGGAACAGTAATGTCTTATGCTTTCTGGAATAATGGCGAACCAAATAATCTAGGAGACGAAGATTATGCTCATATTACACAGCCTGGAGTCGGCATTAAAGGTTCTTGGAATGATTTATCAAATTCCGGAGATGTAAGTGGCAACTACCAACCCAAAGGTTATGTTGTTGAATATGGTGGATCCGCTGGCGAACTTCCTTTAGAAATAGCAGCAAGTACTAAAATTACAATTCCTGTAGCAACTCCAGATCCAAATCCTGCTCCAATGTGCGATTCAGGAAGCTTTAATTTTACTGCTACAGCAACAACAGGAGCGACAATTAGTTGGTACGATCAGGCAACCGGAGGGACTGCAATTCATACTGGACCTTCTTTTGTAACACCACCAATAAGCACAACCACAACTTATTATGTAGATGCAGGATGCGATTCTAATAGAAAGTCAGTGACTGCAACAATCAACCACACACCAACTGCACCTATCGCAGTTAAATCAACCTATAGTAATTGCGGTCCCGGACCAGTAACTATTGAAGCCAGTGCAAACATTGGTGAAATAAATTGGTTTCAGGAAGCTATTGGAGGTACAAGTTTACATTCAGGTCAAAGCTACACTCCAACCGTTTCTTCAAATACGACATATTATGCCGAAGCTTCAAATGGTCTTTGTGCTTACGATACCCGAACACCGGTAAATATTGAAATTCATGCTCTTCCTGTTGTTACTAATGAAACACTTCCTTTGTGCCAGGGACAAACAATTATATTAGATGCAGGAATAGCGGGTATGACTTATTTGTGGTCTACCGGAGAAGCTTCTCAAACAATTCCTGTAGATAAAGGAGGAACTTATACTGTTGTTGTTACGAATCCTCAAAACTGCTCTAGTACAAAAACAATTACGGTCAATGAAAACCTGGTTCCTCAAATAAATCATATCGATGTAAACGGAACAACAGTGACTATTAAACTTGTGAAAGAAGAAGACTATTTTGAATATTCTGTTGACGGAAGTAATTTTCAAGCTTCTAACGTCTTTTACGATGTTCCAGGTGGTTTACATAACGCTTATGTAAGGGATAAAACGGGTTGTCCAGGAGGAAATCCAAAATCTTTTGTTGTACTTGTTTTCCCAGCGTACTTTACTCCGAATAACGACACTTTTCATGATGTCTGGGAGGTAACCGGAATAGAAAATTACCCGCAAGCGCAAGTTACTATCTTTGACCGATATGGAAAATTGCTAGCCCAATTAACTGCCTCTAAAATGAGTTGGGATGGTACTTTCAACGAAGTCGCCCTACCCGCTTCTGATTATTGGTATGCATTAAAAATTGACGATACACAACCTGTTTTGAGAGGACATTTTTCTTTAAAAAGATGATGCCAATTAGATAATGTGTCAATTTGATAATTAGATAATGACGTGCAATACTATAAAAAACAATTATATAATTTTCTTATTGGCACATTGACACATTATCCTATTTTCTTCTGAATTTCATTCAATATGAAAAGATAATCTTCGTGTCTTTTTACAAAATCACGATCAGAGACATCAATGATTAAAACATTCAGATCTGTTTGAGATTTAATATAATCCAAATATCCATTATTGATTTTATCCAAATAGGCTGCTTCGATATTCTGCTCGTAATTTCTACCGCGCTTTTTGATGTTTTGAAGTAAACGTTCTGTATTTTGATATAAATAGATATACAAATCAGGCTTTGGCATTTCTTTATAAATAATATCGAAGAGGTTTCTATACAAACGATATTCATCTTCTGCCAATGTAATTTTGGCAAAAATCAGTGATTTAAAAATATGGTAATCTGCTACGACAAAATCTTTAAACAAATCAAACTGCGCTAAATCATCTGATAATTGCTGATAGCGATCTGCCAAAAAAGACATCTCAAGCGGAAAAGCATATCGATTTTGATCTTTGTAAAATTTAGGCAAGAAAGGATTATCCGCAAAACGTTCCAAAACTGTTTTAGCATTAAAATCGTCAGCAATTTTATTTACCAAAGTTGTTTTTCCAGCACCGATATTTCCTTCAAAAGCAATATAATTAAACTTTTCCAACGGAATTTCCTGCAAAGGATTTTTCAAGTCCTGAACAACTGTACAAATACTGTCATCTGTTGTAACCGCAATTAATTCAGAAACAGATTTTTGAAAAATAGGATGTTTCCAGTTTAATTTTAAATTCTGCATGGGCATTAATACAAATTTTCTGTTCTGCATTAATGGGTGCGGAACCTGGAGTTTCTCTGAATCAATAATTTCATCATCAAAAACAATCAAATCAACATCTATAATTCGGGATTGATAACCTTGCTGATTAGAACGAATACGGCCTAACTGTTTTTCTACTTTTAAAATCTGATTTAATATCTTATGTGCAGATGAAGTACTATGCAGCAACAAGGCACAATTATAGAAAGCATCACTTTCAAATCCCCAGGCAGGGGTTTCATATAGCTTTGAAACCTGAATAACCGTTCCTACTTCCTGATGTATCAGAGCGATACAACTTTCAATATTTTCTAACCGATTTCCCTGGTTACTGCCGATAGATAAAACGATTTGATGCTGTGACTTCATAATGCAAATTAACTAAAACTATTTCAGAATTACTCACATTATTTACTTCAAGAATCAGAAGTTTGTAATTATTTCAAACTCTTTTTTTATCCTTTTTCTACAGAAACCTTTCTTAAAAAAAACGTACTTAATCTAAAAATAACATATCTTTATTTTAGAGAATTTAAAAATGTATAAACTTCAACTATTTTATAAATCATGTAAGAGCGTTACCCGTGATTTAGATTATATTTGTAACAAACCAACCGTTTTTGCGACTTATTAAAAAAATATAATTATGAAGTTTTTAGGAAATGTAATTGCCACAGTGATTGGTATTTTTGTATTCATTATGTTATTCTTCTTCGGAGTAATCCTTATTGGGGCTATTTTTGGCGGAGATGATAAGGTTTCCGTTAAAAATGATTCGGTTATCGAATTGGACCTAAAAAAAATACAAAACGATTACGCCGGAAAATATAAAGACCCTTGGGTAACTGTTTTTTCTGATCAGGAGGGAGTTGGTTTAAGCGATGTTATCAACGCTATCGAAGCTGCAAAGACAGACGACAATATTAAGGGAATTTCGATCTTAAACGACGAATCTTCATTAGGATTAGCGCAATATAAAGATTTGAGAAACGCACTTGAAAGTTTCAAGAAATCAGGAAAATTTGTGTGGGCTTACGCCAATACTTATTCTCAAAAAGAATATTACCTGAACTCCGTTGCTAATACTATTTATTTGAATCCCGCTGGAGATTTAGATTTCAAAGGACTTTCTTCTGAGGTCATGTTTTTTAAAGATTTTCAGGACAAATCAGGTATTCATATGGAAGTGATTCGTCACGGAAAATATAAAAGTGCTGTTGAACCGTTTTTAGAAAATAAAATGAGTGATGCCAACCGAGAACAGGTTACTGCTCTTTTGAATTCTATCTGGACAACTGTTTCTACTGATATATCAAAAAGCCGAAATATTCCGCTTCCGAAATTAAATGAAATAGCAAATGGTTTATTGGCCAGAACTCCGGAAATGGCTAAAAAACAAGGTTTAGTTGACATTGTTGCGTACGAAGATGTTTATCACAATGCTATCAAAAAAGTGTTAAAAGTAACGGGTGATGATGACTATAACAAAATTTCGATTTTAGATTATACTCAAAATAATGTTACTACTGCTTTGACCAATACAGCAAGCGACAAAATCGCAATTATTTATGCACAAGGCGAAATTACAGGCGGAGAAGGCGATGTTAATGTAATTGGAGAAGGTGCAATGCGTCGTTCTCTACAAGAAGCCAGAAAAGATGATGATGTAAAAGCAATTGTACTACGAATTGACAGTCCTGGAGGAAGTGCCTTAACTTCTGACCTGATCTGGAGAGAAATTGAAGTAACTAAAAAAGTAAAACCGGTAGTAGTTTCTATGGGTAATTATGCTGCTTCGGGCGGTTATTATATTGCTTGTAATGCCAACAAAATTTTTGCTGAAAGCAATACTATTACTGGATCTATTGGCGTTTTTGGAATTTTACCAAATTTTTCACCATTGGCGACTAAATTAGGTATCAACACAGAACAAGTAAAAACGCATGAGAATTCGGCAAATTATAGTCCATTTGTTCCTGTTGATGAAAAGTTTAAAGCTTTTACTCTTGAAGGTGTTGAGCATATCTATAACACTTTTGTAACACATGTTGCTGAAGGACGAAAAATGACATTTGCGCAAGTAGACGCGATTGCACAAGGAAGAGTTTGGTCTGGAAGCGAGGCATTAAAAATTGGTTTGGTTGATAAAATTGGAGGACTGAAGGACGCTATTGCAGAAGCTGCAAAAATTGCAAAAATAAAATCATACAGTACACAGAATTATCCTGAATATGAAAAAACCTTTGGTGATCTTTTAGCAAATCTGCCTTTTGCACAATCTAAAGAAGCCTTCATAAAAGAAGAAATTGGCGAAGAAAACTATCTTTTGATTGAACAGGTAAAAAGATTTCAGAGACAACAAGGCGTTCAGGCAATGCTCCCTTTCGGAATAAATATTAAGTAATTCCATTCACAAAAAATGAAAAAGATATTGCTGTTTATTAGTGTTTTATTCTTGAGTTTTGTAAACGCTCAGGATAAAAATACAGTTGCTTTTAAAGAAGCTGCGATAGTTTTAAAAATTAATACAGACCAACTTTTTGGGACCTTAACAACACCCAATTTAACAAAGAAATATCCCGTTGCTTTAATTATTGCCGGTTCTGGGCCAACAGACCGAAATGGCAATAATCCAATGATGAAAAACAATTCATTGAAGATGCTGGCTGAAGTTTTGGCTAAAAATGGAATTGCATCATTAAGATATGATAAAAGAGGAATTGGTGAAAGTAAAACTTCTGCTATTTCAGAGCAAAGTTTGGTTTTTGAAAATTATACAGAAGATGCAAAAAGCTGGATTAATTTATTGAAACAAGACAAACGTTTTTCAGAAGTTGTGATTATCGGTCATAGCGAAGGTTCTTTAATTGGAATGATTGCCGGAGCAAAAGCAAATAAATTTATTTCTATTGCTGGCCCGGGAGAATCTGCGGATAAACTTATCAAAACGCAAATCGCATCAAAATCTAATAAACAAATCGAGGATATGACTTTCCCGATTATTGATAGTTTGAAAAGTGGAAATCAGGTCAAAAAAATAGACCCAATGCTTAACGCTCTTTTTAGACCTAGCATTCAGCCTTATTTAATTTCATGGTTTAAATACAATCCGCAAGTAGAAATTAAAAAATTAAACGTACCGATTTTAATTGTTCAGGGAAACAACGATTTGCAAGTAACGGTAAAAGATGCTGAAACTTTATCTCAGGCAAATAAAAATGCAGAACTACTAATTGTAGATAAAATGAATCATGTGATGAAAATTGTTGAAGGTGATAAACAAGCCAATTTAGACAGTTATAACAACGAAACTTTACCTCTTTCTGAAGTCATGACCAGTAAGATTGTTTCATTCATTAAAAAATAATTGAAAATCATAAAACCATTAAAAATCCGTTTGATATATATAGTCAAACGGATTTTTTAATTTTAACAGCTATTAAATATATTCTTACATTATTGTGAAAAAATTATTACTAAACTCATATAAAAAAAATTATTTTTGCAACCAGTTAATAGCAACGTAAACCCTCAAATCTATAAATAATTATGCTTAAGAAAATTTTAAAGATTACCGCCATTGTTCTTGTGGTATTTGTTGCGGCATTATTTGCCATCCCCTATTTTTTTAAAGATCAGATAAAAGCGAAAATTGCAGAAGCCATCAACGAAAGTGTAGATGCTAAGGTAAGTTTTGCTGATGCCGATTTAAGTTTATTTAAAAATTTCCCAAATGCTACCGTTGGAATTGAAAAATTAGTCATTATCAACAAAGCTCCTTTTGAAGGAGACACTTTGGTTTCATTAGGCGAATTGAACCTTAAAATGAGTATCAAAGAAATCTTTAAAGGAAAAGAAGAACCTTTGAACATTCAGGGAATAACTTCTGAGAATGGATTAATCAATATTATCTTTAATAAAGATGGCATTGGGAATTTTGACATTGCTTTGAAAGATAAAAAAGAAGATACTAAAGATGAAAAAAGCAAACCGCTTTCTTTAAAAATTCAGAACTACAAAATCGAGAATTTCACGTTCAGATATATTGATCAGGGTTCTAAAATTAAGATGGTAATTGATAGTTTAAATCACGAAGGAACTGGAGATTTTACTAATTCAAAACTGGATTTAACCACGAAATCTACCGCAAAAGTATCTTTGGATATGGATAAAATCAATTACATGAAAAATGTAAAACTGACTTTAGACGCTGTTTTAGGAATTGATTTAGAGCAAAGCAAATACACTTTTAAAGAAAACAAAGCTTTGATCAATCAGTTGCCTTTAGAATTTGACGGATTTATTCAGATGGTTGATGCCGGTCAGATTTATGATTTGAAATTTAAAACTCCAACTTCATCTTTTACTAACTTCCTAGGTTTGATTCCTTCGGCTTATGCAGCTGGTTTAGATGGTGTAAAAACAACCGGAGACTTTACTGTTGTTGGTTTTGCAAAAGGACAATTAACCGATACTACTGTTCCAAAATTCAATATTGCTATTGCTTCTAATAATGCTTCGTTTCAATATCCGAACTTGCCAAAATCAGTTCAGAATATTGTAATTGACACTAAAATCATAAATGAAACCGGAATTCTAAATGATACCTATGTCAATTTAGATAAACTTTCATTCCGTATCGATCAGGATGTTTTTAATGCAAAAGCGAATATTAAAAACATAACGGTAAATCCATACGTAAATGCCGCCTTAAAAGGAACTATCAATTTAGCAAACCTTTCAAAAGCATATCCAATCAAAATGGACAAACCTTTGGCTGGTATTTTAAAAGCTGATGTTACTACAGAATTTGATATGGCTTCAGTAGAAAAAAGCCAATATCAAAATATCAAAAATGCAGGAACTATGAGTTTATCAGGATTTAAATATACCGATGAAAACAATAAGTCAATGAACATTAGTACGGCTTTAGTTGAATTCAATCCGAGTAAAATCAACCTCAAACAATTTAATGCTACTACTGGAAAATCGGATCTTGCTATTAATGGAGTTTTGGAGAATTTCTACGGTTTTATGTTTAAAAAACAAGAATTGAGAGGAAACTTCAACATGAGTTCAAATCAATTAGCTGTTGACGATTTTATGACTGAAGGTGAACCTGCAACAGAAAAAACTGCAGCAAAACCAACTGAAGCCATGAAGATCCCGGCTTTCTTAAATTGTACATTGAATGCAAAAGCAAATACTGTTTTATATGACAATTTAAAACTAAAAGATGTTTCCGGAAAATTGATTATTAAAGATGAAAAAGCACTTTTAGAAAACTTTAAAACATCTATTTTCGGAGGGACGATTGGTTTAACCGGAGCGGTTTCGACTAAGGAAAAAGTACCAACATTTGACATGAATTTAGGCTTCAATCAGGTTGATATTGCGCAGACATTTACGCAATTAGAAATGATGAAAAAGATTGCTCCTATAGCAGGAATCATCAACGGAAAATTGAATTCGACAATTAAATTAAATGGAAATCTGGATGCTAAAGAATTAACTCCGGACCTGAAATCAATTTCAGGAGATTTATTAGGACAATTACTTTCGACTACCATAAATTCAAAAAATTCGACTTTACTTAATGCTTTAGGTTCAAACATTAAATTCATTGATATGAATAAAGTGAATTTGAATGACATAAAAGCGGCGTTGACTTTTGAGAACGGAAAAGTAAATGTAAAACCATTTGACATCAAATATCAGGACATTAAAATTACGGTAGGCGGAACTCACGGTTTTGACCAAACGATGAATTACAACTTAAAATTAGATGTTCCGGCAAAATATTTAGGAAGCGAAGCAAATGCTTTTATTGCAAAAATGTCTCCTGCAGATCAGGCAAAATTGCAAAACATTCCGATTAACGCTATGCTTACAGGAAACTTTTCGAATCCAAAAGTTTCAACTGATATGAAAAGTGCTGTTAGCAGTTTAGCATCTCAGGTTGCGAATCAGCAAAAGGAAAAATTAACTCAAAAAGGAACATCAGCCCTTAATGATTTGATTAATAAAAACACAAAACCAAAAGATACAACGCAAGCTGCAAAGACAGAAAAAGAGCAAAAGACTCAGGAAACTACAAAAAAAGCAAGCGATTTAATAAATGGTTTGTTTAAGAAGAAAAACTAATCTTTTAATTCTATAAAAAAATCCTGCTCTTGAAAATAACTTTCAAAAGCGGGATTTTTTATTTATAATACAATCTGATTTCTTTAATTCCCTTTATGCAAAATTCGATTTATTGCCTCAATAAATACAGGAAAATCATTTACGTTCGTATCAATACCAATACTGTTGTTTCCGTAAGGTTCATATTTTTTTAACTTCGAAATAGAGAACAAACCAACTGTTGTCGCCTTTGAAGCACTTGATAAATGCATAATTCCACTGTCAGCACCAACAAAAACATCTACATTGGCCAAAACAGAACCAATCTCACGAACATCTTTACTATAAAATGTAGGTGCCTGAAAATTTATTTGAGATACATTTTCTACAGGTAAAACTTCAAATATGTTGTAATCAGGATATTCTTTTTTCAAAATTTTATAAAACTCTTCCCACCATTCTACGCAGTAACATTTATCGCCTGTTGCAAAAGTAAAAATGGCAATTGTTTTTTTCTGCTGGTCGATAATATCATTCAGAATCTTTTTCCCATTTGCAATTTCTTGTTCAGACAATTTTAAATCAATTAGTGCAACTGGTTCTTCTGTATTTTGTATTCCAACCTGGGTTAATGTGTATCGTAGATTATACACAGGATATTTTGCAATATGCTCATAATCTTCATATGGTAATTGGACGTTTTCTGGTAAATCTCCAAAAATCTTATATTTTGCATTTGAAAATTTTACTGCCAAACGACCAGAAGATGAGTTTTGATCAACATTAATTACAACATCATAATTCTGTTTTCGGATTAATGTCCAGACTTTTAAATATTGCACTAATTCCTTAAAAGGCTTTTTAGGCAAAGAAATTATTTTATCGATATTGTCATAATTTTCAAAAACAATTTGAGCTAATGTTCCTTTAACAAATAAATCAATTTTACAATTCGGAAATGTTGTAGTCACTTCCTGAAGTAAAGGTGTTATTAAAAGCAAATTCCCTAATCGTTTATTGGGTCTGCAGATTAATACCCTCTTGATTTTGCTGGTATCAATTGGTCCCTTTTTACTTATACTTGAGTCTCCAATGTTCTTGGTCAGGTTACGCATCAGAAATCTTCTGAATACATTAACTTTTAGTAAGTTACCCATGTGTGGTAATTGTTTTCTTTGACATAATTTTTACAGAAAAAAATATAGATAGCCTTGCTTCAAAAGCGCGAAGCTAGGCTCTTTTTTTTTCTAAAAATATCTTCTTTCAACAAGTAATTATTACAAAATTGTAATCAAATGTATCAACATTCACATCTTAAAGAAAAACAAAATTACGAAAAATACAACTCAAACACCAATATACTAGACAGTTACCTAGTAACAATCGATGAATACCCAATAAAACTAGATGTTTATATCGACAACATAACCTTCTGAACCACGAACATTAAAAACAGTTCCGTCTTCAAAAATTAAATACTGGCCTTTAATTCCAACAAGCTTTCCTCTAAATGTTGGTGTCTTATCCAGATTCAAACTCGCAATTTTTGCAGGGTAACTTACAACCGGATAATTCAATTCATATAAATCATCACTTTTTGTATAAAAATATTCCTGTACTTCTAACGGAAGTAAGCTTTCCACTTTTACCTTTTCAGCAATCAGGTCAAAAGCAATTTCAGTGTCCTGAAGCATTTTTCTCCAATTGGTTTTATCTGTATAATGATTTTTTAGCGCAACCTCTGTTATTCCGGCTAAATATCGATTTGGAACCTCAACAATGGCAATAGCACGCGTTGCACCTTGGTCAATCCAACGTGTTGGAACCTGCGTTTTGCGTGTTACACCTACTTTTATTTCAGTCGACAAGGCCAAATAAACAATATGAGGTTGCAACTGCACCTTTTCCTCATAAGCCAAATCACGATCTGCAATACCTAGATGAGCTGTACTCAACTCGGGTCTCATAATCCAATCACCTACAGCCGGACTTGAATAAAAACAATCGTAACAAAAACCTTGTCTGTAGATTTTTTTCTTTTTACTGCAATTCAAACATTGAAAACCGGTACAATTAATTTCGATTTCCTTATTCAATAACTGATTCATACTAAGAAAACTATCCTCAAAAACCAGATAATATTGAATTGGATTTCCGATTTCTGTTTGCATTTTTGTAAGTACGCCTTGATATTGCATAATATTTTAGATTGCTGGTTTTAGATTTTAGATTTGCTCAGGATAGTGAACTTTTATTGTTAAAATTACACTTTCGAACTGGAATCTTTACTTCAAATAGAATTGTTTTTTACAAAAAAACACTATTTTTGATACAAAGGCAAAGTTAATCTTTGTCTAATGATATTCAAATTTTAAATTCCTGATTTTGATAATAACATAATCAGCAATCTAATCCCGTACCGACTTTTCGGATCAGGACAACAATCTAAAATCTAAAATTATTCATGCCCGTATCAATCATTAACTCTTTCGCATCCTGGGTACTAAAACAAAGGATCCACCAAATAGAACTTTTTCTAAAATACCCGAATGAAGTTCAAGAAGAGCTATTGCATAATTTATTGACCTCCTCTGAAAATACTGTTATCGGAAGAAAATACGATTTTGCCTCTATAAATTCTTACCAGACATTTGCTGAAAGAGTACCAATTGCTACATATGAAGAATTACAGCCTTTAATTGAACGAACACGCCAGGGTGAACAAGGTGTTTTTTGGGAAACACCAATAAAGTGGTTTGCCAAATCAAGCGGAACTACCAATGCTAAAAGTAAATTTATTCCTGTAAGCAGCGAAGCTCTGGAAGATTGTCATTATAAAGGAAGTAAAGATTTACTTTGTTTGTATTTGAATAATAATGAAGATTCTGAGTTGTTTTTAGGGAAAAGTCTTCGTTTAGGCGGAAGCTCTCAGATTTACGAAAACAACAATACTTTTTTCGGAGATTTATCGGCGATCTTGATTGAAAACATGCCTATTTGGGCCGAATTCAGCAGTACGCCAAGCAGCAAAACTTCATTAATGAGCGAATGGGAAACCAAAATTGCTGCCATTATCAATGAGACTAAAAATGAAAATGTAACTAGTTTTGCCGGCGTTCCTTCCTGGATGTTGGTTTTAATGAATAAAGTTCTGGAAGATACAGGAAAAGGAAACCTGCTGGAGCTTTGGCCAAATCTGGAAGTTTACTTTCATGGCGGTGTAAGTTTTTCTCCTTATAAAGAACAATACAAGAAAATCTTGCCAAGCAAAGATTTTAAATACTACGAAATATACAATGCTTCTGAAGGCTTTTTTGCCATTCAGGATTTAAATAATTCCAGCGATCTATTGCTAATGCTCGATTATGGAATATTCTACGAATTTATTCCGATGGATACTTTTGATACTCCAAACCAAAAAGTGATTCGTTTGGCAGATGTTGAGTTGAATAAAAACTACGCAATTGTTATTACGACCAATTCTGGTTTGTGGCGTTATTTAATTGGCGATACTGTTCGTTTCACTTCTTTAAATCCATACCGAATTAGAGTTACCGGAAGAACTAAGCATCACATTAATGTTTTTGGCGAAGAATTAATGGTCGAAAATACCGATCAGGCGATTGCAAAAGCGTGCCAGGTTACTCAGACCGAAGTTGTCGATTATACTGTTGCTCCTATTTTTATGCAGGACAAAGAAAAAGGCGCACACGAATGGATGATCGAATTCAAGAAAAAACCAGCTGATGTTGGTCTCTTCCAAAAAGTTTTGGACGAAACCTTGCAGACTTTAAATTCTGATTACGAAGCCAAACGTTACAACAACATGACATTAAATCCTTTGGTGATTAATGTAGCTCGGGAGAATTTGTTTTATGATTGGCTTAAGGAACGAGATAAATTAGGTGGACAACATAAGATTCCGAGACTTTCGAATCAGAGAGATTATTTGGAGCAGTTGAAGGAGATGTAGCCATTAATATTTGAATTTATGAATAAGGTCTTTATTCTTTTTTTCTTAATTTCTTTTCAAGCATTTTGTCAAACAAAAAATGAATGTATCAAGGTTTTGTTAGATTATAGTAATAATTATGGCAAACCCGAATATACATTTGATTATGTTGATAAACAATTAAATCCCGCATTAACTAAAATTCAAACTATCATTTGTGAAACCAAAGACAAAGAGCTTCTAGAAAAATTTTTAGAAATGATTATAAAATCTTCAGGTTCGGCAAACGAATATCCTGCGGATGTCTTAGGAAGTATTTTTATTTGCAATCCAGAAATCGTAGAAGAACAGTTAAAGGGAAAATTTAAAAACGAAATGGTTTTTGAATATCTAGAGTTTGGTTTTTTGAATGTAACGGCAGATTGGCCTTTTAATGAAAAGAAGAAAAATTTACAAAATAGAATAAATAAAGTTATAGAGTAATTTTCAAAATAAACAACCAAATCAATATGAAAAAGAACTTTAACGAAATGACCACTGAAGAATTAATTAAAACACAGAAATCATTAAAAACGGTAACTTATCTGTTTGGTGTGGTATTACTTCTTTTATTTTGTCTTAATATATTCCTCGTCGCTAATAAAGGTTTTAGCGCTTCTAATGTTATTCCTATTGCATTACTGCCTATTTTCATATTGAATATGAATACCTTAAAAGAAATCAAAAAAGAATTACAATCTCGCGAACAACTGTAAAAGTAATTCCACTGAACTGCATGAGGGATAGAAGTGGAAATCCTTTTTGTTTTTTCTTTAAAAACAGAAAGATTGGAACAGATAGCCCGACCCGGAGGGACATGCCCATAAAAAAACCTTAGCACAATATATTTAGCTAAGTTTTTTTTTATTTTGATTGTCGAGCTACTTGCGAGGATTTCTCCTTTCGACCGAAAGGACAAAAAACTCTAAATTCTTATTTTTACATCATATCGATATATCGGTCATGATAACCTAAAAGGTACAAAACTCCATCAAGTCCTAAGCTTGAAATTGAAGTTGAAGCACTTTCTTTTACTTTTGGTTTAGCGTGGAAAGCAATTCCCAACCCGGCTAAGTTTAGCATTGGTAAATCATTAGCACCGTCACCCACTGCAATTGTTTGATTGATGTGAATTCCTTCTTTTTCGGCGATGGCTTTTAAGTGTTCGGCTTTCTTTAAACCATCTACAATATCGCCTATATATTTTCCGGTTAGTTTACCGTCTTTAATTTCTAATTTATTGGCATGAACGTAATCGATACCCAATTCTTTTTGAAGATATTCTCCAAAATAGGTAAATCCTCCAGAAAGAATTGCAGTTTTGTAACCGTAATATTTTAAGGCTTTCATTAAACGATGAGCACCTTGTGTTATTGGTAAATTTTCGGCTACTTTTTGTAAAACTTCCTCACTTAAGCCTTCTAACAATGCCATACGTTGCTTGAAACTTTCGTTGAAATCAATCTCGCCATTCATCGCAGATTCTGTAATCGCACGAACCTGATCTCCTACCCCATTAAGCTCAGCCAGTTCGTCGATAACTTCTGTCTGGATTAAAGTGGAGTCCATATCGAAGCAAACCAAACGACGGTTTCTTCTGTAAATATTATCTTCCTGGAAAGAAATATCGACATTTAAAGTTCTTGAAATTTCCATAAAACTAGCAGTCATCAGGATCTTATTTACAATTTCACCTGTTACAGAAAGTTGGATACAAGAACGTGGATATTCTTCTAAATCAACTACAGAAGTTCTGCCTGTCAATCGAATAATAGAATCGATATTCAGGTTTTGGTCTGACATAATTTTAGTCACAGCAGCCAATTGTGAAGCGGCTAGTTTTTCGCCTAAAATATTAATGATGTATCGTTGTTTTGATTGTGATTTTACCCACTTTTCGTAATCTTCAATAGAAATGGGAATAAACTTTACTTTAATTTCTAATTCGTAAGCTTTAAACAATAAGTCTTTTAAAACAGGAGCCGAAGAAGATCCGGCTTCAATTTCGAATAAAATTCCTAAAGAAAGTGTGTCATGAATATCAGCCTGCCCAATATCTAAAATATTCGCATCGTACGTCGCCAATACAGCTGTTAAACCTGCTGTAACCCCTATTTTATCGTGTCCTGAAACTTTTAATAAAATAATCTCTTTATCTTCTATTGCCATTTTATGCTTATTGTTTTGAAGCGACAAAAATCGGCAATCTATCCTTGATAAAAAAGGATATTGTTTGTTTTTTTACAAACAAAAAGCACATAATCATGTGCTTTTTGAATTAATTTAACAATTATGTTCGGGTATTAAAATAACTTAACTTTTTTATTACTTATTAGGTTCGTTTACATCGAAATTCACCATCCAATTGACATCAAATTTATCGGTAAACATACCAAAATAGGCTCCCCAAAAAGTGTTATCCATAGGCATAAAAACGTTTCCTCCTGCTGAAAGTCCGTTGAAGATTCTATCGGCCTCTTCTTTGCTTTCAACATTAACCGAAACAGAAAAGTTTCCTCCAAATTTCACATCTCCGGATTGTTCATTACTGTCGCTTCCCATCAAAATAGTGTTTCCAATTGGTAATGAAACGTGCATTATTCGGTTGGCATCTTTTTCAGAAAATTCAGCGCAGCCTCCGTCTTCGGCAGCCGGCATATCTTTAAATTTTCCGATATAAGGAAATTCTCCTCCAAAAACTGATTTGTAAAATAGAAATGCTTCTTCGCAATTTCCGTTAAAAACTAAATAAGGGTTTACTGATGTTGCCATGATATTTTTTGTTTTTTTGTTATAGTCTGTATTCTATTTTCTTTATTCTATTCTCTTTCCTCTATTTTTCAGAAAGTTCTTTAACCGTTTCCAATCCTTTTGGAAAAGCTTCCTTAAAATAATCGATATATTTTTCGACTACGTCAACCTGAGCGACCAAATCGACAAATTCATCATCGGGTGTTAAACGGTAGGTTTCCATTGCACCGCTCCACTTTTTTGTTTCTTCGTCGATAGGTAATTCCTTGAAATCTTTTATTTCTCCTAGATGCTTAAAAGCCATATATTCATTTGGAATTTTCTTTTCGATGATGCTGTTCATTCCTTCTCCGTTTGGAGACATGAAATGAATTTTATCGCCTTCATTCCAATCGCTTATTGCATAGGATCCTTCACAAAAAGCTCCTGTCCATTTTTTATACGTCTCGTCGTTCCATAAAACTGACCAAACTTTTTCTGCCGAAGCTTTGATTCTAATTTTAAATTCTAACGTTTCAATTGTTTCCATAACTATGATAATTTACTAAAATCCATAAATAAAACATTCCAGCGATGACCGTCTAAATCGGCAAAAGCACAGCCATACATCCAGCCCTGACTTTCGGCAGGTAAAGCAAAAACATTTCCTCCTGCTTCTGCTGCTTTTTTTGCTAGTTCGTCCACTTCTTCTTTGCTTTCTGCATCGATCGAAATTAAAATCTCTGAACTCGTTTGTGTATCAGTCAATTTGTTTTGAGAAAAACTGGCAAATAATGACTCTTCAAAAAGCATTACAACAAATTTTCCTTCGCCAACAACCATACAGGTAGAATTTGGCGTATCATGTTCTTCATTAAAAGAGAAACCTATTTTCGAAAAAAAAGCTTTTGATTTTGCCACCTCTTTTACCGGCAAATTCAGCCATATTTGTTTTGTCATCTTTAATATTTTACGTTTAACATTAAATTATTTTAACCACATAGAATTATTAAGAAAATTTAAATAAATGAGTTTTATTAAATCGAAAAGAAGCTAATACAGATTTACACATAAAAAACAATTTAAAATAAAACCAAATTCCACCCTATTACACTACTGCTGTAAGTAGTTTTTATTTTTGTTTCTTGTTTAAGAACTTTTCAATCATTGGAACCACAAGTTCGCTTTCTTTAAACTCGGGAGTAATTGTTGTGATTTCTCCAATATATTCTCCGTGTCCACCCGGAATTATTGCCAATTCAGAGTTTGCAATTTGTCTATGAAGTTCTATTGCGTGCTCGGGCAAAATAACATCCTTATCCCCAATAATAATTAAAGTAAGTGCATTTATGGATTTGATTTGTTTGTCTGAAATGTCTTTGAAATTCAGCATTCTCTTTACATCTCTATCGTGCATTATTTGCAATCCAGTTGTATCTGCAGCAACTTTTTTGTATCCTTCTTTCAGTTTTTCAGGCATATTTTCCAGCTTTGCCTGAGACATAAAACCCCAAAACCAATCAGGAACTCCATTACGTTTAGCAAGCGCTGAGCCCACAATTATTTTGTCGACAATTTCAGGATGTCTAATTGCAATTTGCAAAGTTGTGGTGCCGCCGTTACTGAAGCCAAAAAAGTCTGCCTTGGCAATGTTCAGATTTTTAAGGAGTTTGGCAATATCGTCTGCATCTTGTTCAAAAGTAAGGTCAGCGTTTCTGTCGTTTGTACGACCATGAGCTTGTAATTCAACTGCAATTACTTTTCTGTTTTTAGCAAGCAAAGGAATAATTTTTTCATAATTTGTCTGAATAGTAGATCCTCCCCCATGTATTAAAAAAAGTGGCTTGCCTTGCCCATAAATCTCATAATACATTTTCAGTCCATTCACGTCAGAATAGCCGCTTTTAAAATTTAAGCTACCACTTCTCGTTGCCTCCATACTATTTAGTTTTTCTGTTTTGTCATTGCACGAAATCAATGTTAAAATTATCAATGCAAAATAAATGATTGCTTGTTTCATATTATTTCCTCGTTGTGAAACTCTAAAATACTCAATGACTTATGCCTATGTAAAAAACATCTAATTATTCTCGACATAACTTTTAAAATTTTCCAAAATTGCCTGCCAGCCTCCGCGTTGCATTTCTTCAGGATTTTGCGTTTCAGGATCGAAGCTTTCGATTACTTCAACTCCGCTTGGTGTTTCTTTGAAAGTAATTTCAACCTTTCTTCCATCTGCCATGACATATTCAATGGCTTCGTTTTGTTTTACCAAAGTATATTCGCCTTCAAAATCAAAACTCATACTACCGTCCTTTGCTGCCATAGTCGATTTGAATTTTCCGCCTTCTCTCAAATCATTTTCCGCGTATGGTGTGTGCCAATCTGGAGAAGCAAAACTCCATTTTGTAATGTGTTCCGGCAATGTCCAGAAATTCCAAACTTTCTCTATTGATGCATTGATTGTGTTTTGTACTGTGATCATTATATTTTATTGTTTATTGTTTATTGAATTGTTCTTTAAAATTCTGAATAATAGCGCTTCAAAATTGTTCTTGCATCTCTTCAGATTACATTTCAGTAGGAATCTGGCTTTCATCCATATAAAAAATCTCCCAATGATGTCCGTCCAAATCAAAAAAATCTCTTTGATACATCCAGCCATAATCTTTAGCTTCATTATGTACTGCACCTCCAGCTTTAACAACCGCTTCCAGAATTTCGTCAACCTTCTCTCTACTTTCAACAGAAATCGCCGCAATCATTTCTGTGCTAGTTGTTGTATTGCAAATTTCTTTTTGAGTAAATGTTTGAAAAAAATCTTCTAATAAAAGCATTGCAAATATATTTTCACCAATTATAAGGCAAGTTCCTTTTTCATTTGTGAATTTTGAATCAAACGAAAAACCCAATTGTTTAAAGAATGATATCGACTTATTTAAATCTTTTACAGGAAGATTTAAGAAAATTTTTGTTTTCATATTTATAAAATTACAAATTATCTGACACAAATTTAGAATTTTAGAACAGGCTTTAGATCATAATAAAAGTCAACTTTAGGGTCATTTAAGACAAATTACTTATTTTTGTAATGATATTAACTTTCCCAAAAGACGAAAACCATGAGCAAGAAAATAGCTTTAATTGTACCGCATGATTATAAACTACTAAGTATAGCAGCTATTTTGGAAGTTTTTGAGACAGCCAATAAATTACATAAAGGAGCTGAAAAACCCTTTGAAATAATGGTTTTTCAATCGGTTGAACAAATCGAGCAAAAACATTTGTTTGGTTATGAAGTGAATGCGATCGAAACTTCAGATATAAATCTGGAGCTTATCTTGATTCCGGCTTTTACAACCGATAACATGAGTGACATGATCGCGAAGAATAAAAAATTTATTCCGTGGCTGCAAAAACAACATAAAGCCGGAGCTGAACTCGCTAGTTTTTGTACGGGTGCCTTTTTATTTGCCGCTTCTGGTTTATTAAATGAAAAACTCGCTACTACACATGTTGATGCCTGCAGTGCTTTTACAAAAGCTTTTCCTTTAGTAAAATTAAAATCAGAAGAAACGCTAACAGCTGACGGAAGTTTATATACCAGTGGCGGATCGACCTCATCCTTTCATTTACTCATTCTTTTGATTCAGAAATATTGCGGAAATGAAATTGCGGTGCAAATTGCCAAAATTTTCTCGATTGATTTAAACCGATACAAACAAAGTTACTTCAGCACCTTCAGACCGAATCATCTACACAATGACACTTTGGTTGCCATGTTACAGCAAAAAATAGAAAGCCATTACAGTACCATTGAAAAACTGGAAGAAATTACAAAAGATATTCCAACAAGTGCCCGAAACATGACAAGAAGATTTAAACAAGTTACCGGAATTCCACCAATTGAATATTTACAAAATATTAGAGTCGAAAGTTCTAAGAAATATCTCGAACAGACGCAACTTTCCATCTCGGAAATTATCGAAAAAACAGGTTATAACGATCCTAAAGCTTTCAGAAAAGTTTTTTATAAAATGGTTGGGATGAAACCGATTGAATATCGTGAGAAATTTAGAGTGCAATAAAAGAGTTAGTTTAATGGCTTTTTTCTTATATTTACTTTCGATTTTTAAAACCAAAAACATGAAAAAAATAATTTTGATTTGCCTAACCATGTTCTTTTTAATCAGTTGCAATTCTGATGATATTGTAATCGACGGATTTAATTATGATGCAATTTTAAACATTTCTCTCACTAATACAAAGAGTGATGACTTATTAAATCCCGATAATTCAAGTGCTATCGATCAAAGTAAAATTAAAATACTTTATCTGGTTAAGGGTAAATTAATTCAAGAACCGAACGGTACTGATTATCCTCGAAATTTTATGATTTACAAACAAGATGGTCTCAACATTATTCGTATTTTCTTAAATAGCTCAGCAGAAGAACAATATCCTCAAACTTATATTCAATGGAGCGAAAATAATACGGATATCATTAAAATTGAATATAACAGAACCTCAAATTCTGTTACCAAAAAAACAATTTGGTTAAATGACAAATTAGTTTCTGACATTGAGCCTTATTTAAAAGTTATAAAATAGCACATTTCTTTAAAACCCAAAAAAGACTGATGAAAAATCATCAGTCTTTCTTTGATTTATTTTTTATACTTGTTTCGAAAAAACTTAAAGAGCAAATACAATATATATACTATGATTATTAGTCCAATGATATTTATAATTTGCCAAATAAGTAAATGACCATCGAAATCTTCAATAACTTCATTCATAATGCGATAATTTTTGTAGTTATATTATAAAGATACAAAATCCGGATAAATAAAATTACAACGAAAAGCCATCTGATTTTACAATCCACATTAAAACATTTTTATTCTGTTTTAAAATCTTATCTATTTCTGTCATACTTTCATTACAAACCGCAGGACATCCCCAACCTTCCGGAGTTCCTTCAGGGTAAACCTCATCGTTTGGAATGGCTTCCCAGGAATGTAAAACTATTGCTCTGTTTACAGCATTTGAATTTGTTTTTTTCTTTGCCCTCAAGAGATAATTTACTTTAATTCTCCATTGAATTACGCCTCTATCTGAAATAACATATTTACCAACAGAAGAACAATGCGAATCGAATCCATTACTTACTGGCACATCTTGTTTTGAAGAAATTCTTCCCCATTGATTATCGCCACAGCCATGACTTACTATATATGATTTTAAAATTTTATTTTCTTTGAAATCATAAAGAAAAAACTGCTCAAAAATCAACAGATATAAAAAACATCCATTTAAATGTTTTTTAAAATCACAGAGGAAATGTTAAAATATTAGTTATCAAAATCATAATCAACTCACTTTTAACAACTTGTCTAAAAATGAAAGTATTTACTTATCATTTTACGGAATCACGTAAATTATATCTTAAATTTTATGGTAGGTTTGTAGGAATAATAATTAAAAATATAAAAATGAAAAAATTAATTGCATTATTTTTAGTAGCTACAGTTTTGTCTTGTAGTAGTGAAGATCAAACAAGTCAGTCTCCTGACGCAGCATCTAATTCTTTATCAGTATTAGATGGAAAATTACTTTCTTTTAAAGATGATGAATCTTTTATTAAAGAATACAATGGATTAACCGAATTAAAAACAGGTACGAAACTTCAGGATTGGATTTCAGAAAAAGGACATCCTTCGTTGTTAAATATCAAAAAAACTGAGGAAGAACTAGACAACGAAACTGAGGCTTCAAAAGATCATTATTCAGATGCAATAAAAGCAATTTTAAACTCTGAATCAAAACTTAAAATTGGAGGAAAAGTTATCTGGCTTAATGATGATAAACTTTACAAGCTAGAAGGAAGCAACGAAACAAAGAGTCCTGAAGAGCTAAAATTATTAAAAAAATTAGAAATTTATGGTCGTATTTCGGGTAAAATTACTAAAAAAGATGTGACTTCCAGAGAGATTCCTAATGCTAACAGACTAAAGGAATGGAGTACTCAGTACAATAATGGTCAAAGAGAAAAAGTAATTTCAATAGGATTGTTTAATGAAACCATTTATTTAAATGGCGTGGTACAAAGTACTAAAATGTTCATTAAAGTTCTTAGCCTAGGAAAATATTGTTCAGTTTGGAAATGTAGATGGAATAGTGAAAACAATGGTAATGTTACTCTTGGTTTGTGGTTTAACTCAAACTGGGGTAATGGAAACTTTACTACTCAATTATCAGATGCAAATAATTCAGTAATGATTGCTTCTGGTTATGATTGGTCACCAAATTTCGCATTCGATGGTTTACCAACTGCAACTGTTACTTGGGTTGATGGTTATACTGGAATTACAAAGACCTGGTCACAACAATTATCCTGGTATTAGAAATTAGGCATAACTAATCCTGCATAACTGACACGGAATGTAAGACAAATATCCTTAATAAACACCTGTGAAAAAAAGCTTTCACAGGTGTTTTCTTTTATAATTTTTCATTTTGAATACTATTTTTTGATACATTTCGATCAGATCTATACTAGAACTATCAAAAACAACAAAAGTTAAGACTTGATAACCCACATTAAAACTTTTTTATTTGTTTTCAAAAGTTCGTCGATTTCTTTCATACTATCATTAGAAACTGCCGGACATCCCCAACCTTCCGGAGTTCCTTCTGGGTAAACTTCATCGTTTGAAACTGCTTCCCAGGAATGTAAAACGATTGCTCGGTTTAAAGCGTTTGAATTTGTTTTTTCTTTGCCCTGCAAGAGATAGTTCACTTTAATTCCCCATTGACTTACACCACGATCTGAAATAACATATTTCCCTATAGAAGAACAATGTGAATCAAATTCATTACTTACTGGAGCATCCTCTTTTGAAGAAGTTCTTCCCCATTGATTATCACCACAACCATGACTTACTATGTAGGATTTTATAATTTTATTTTGTTGAAAATCATAAATGAAAAATCTTTTTAAGCCCGAATGCAATCCTAAATCTATCAGAATGAATTTGTTCTGATTTAGATTATTGTTTTTGCAATATTGCTTTGCTTCCTTAAAATATTCATTATAATCAACCGCTTCGATTTCTCTACGCGGTTTTTCACTTGAAATGAAATCCGCTTTATATTTTGCTTTCGAAACACTCATTTGCTGAACATCTCTTCTCTTATTACAAGAAAAGATAAGAATACAAATCACTCCAAAGATTATTTTTTTCATGTGTACAATTTACATAAAAATAGAAACGAAAAACAGTTTCAAAAAAGTATAAAAAAACCTGCTCAAATAAAGGAACAGGTTTTAAATATTATAAAATCAATTGCTAATTAAGAAGCAATTTCCATTCTTTTCAGTAAGTTTTTACTCAAAGTATGTCTTGCATAATCTTCATCGATTGTCAGGACTTTATCATCTGAGCTTGGTAATTCATACATGGCGTCAGTTAAAATTGCTTCACATAATGAACGCAATCCACGAGCACCTAATTTGTATTCTAAAGCTTTGTCAACAATAAAATCTAATGCTTCATCTGTAATGGTGAATTCAACATCATCCATTAAGAATAATTTTTGGTATTGTTTTACCAAAGCATTTTTCGGTTGAGTCAAGATTGCACGCAAAGTTTCTTTATCTAAAGGATCCATGTGTGTCAAAACCGGTAAACGGCCAATAATCTCCGGAATCAATCCAAAATCTTTAATGTCTTTTGGAATTATATATTGTAATAAATTATCCTTGTCGATGTTATCTACGTTTTTAGACGTAGAATAACCAACTGCCTGACGGTTTAAACGTTTTGAAATAATACGTTCCACGCCATCAAAAGCTCCACCGGCAATAAACAAGATATTCTGCGTATTCACCTCAACAAATTTTTGATCTGGGTGTTTACGTCCTCCTTTTGGTGGCACGTTAACAACAGTTCCTTCTAATAATTTCAATAAAGCTTGTTGTACACCTTCACCAGAAACGTCACGTGTTATAGACGGATTATCGCTCTTACGGGCAATTTTATCAATTTCATCAATAAATACGATCCCTCTTTCTGCTTTGGTTACATCGTAATCAGCCGCTTGTAAAAGACGTGTCAAAATACTTTCGACATCTTCTCCCACATAACCCGCTTCTGTTAATACAGTTGCATCAACAATAGCCAAAGGAACGTCTAACATTTTTGCGATAGTTTTAGCTACCAATGTTTTTCCGGTTCCGGTTTGACCTACCATAATGATGTTACTTTTCTCAATCTCTACTTCATCGTCTAATTGCTGTTGCATTAAACGTTTGTAGTGATTATAAACCGCAACTGACATTACTTTTTTTGTCTGATCCTGACCAATAACATACTGATCTAAGAAAGCTCTGATTTCTTTTGGTTTCTTTAAAATTAAATCACCAACTAATTTTGCGCTTCCGCTTGATTTTAATTCTTCTAATACAATTCCGTGTGCTTGTTCAATACACTTATCACAGATATGCGCATTAATACCAGCAATCAATAAATTAGTTTCTGGCTTCTTTCTTCCACAAAACGAACATTCTAATACTACTTTTGCCATTCTTTACTTAAGTTACTAAGCTGCAAAGATACTAAGTTTCTAAGCTTTTTAATTTAAAACTTAAAAACTTAGCCCTTTACAGCTTAATATTTTTATTTTATTTTTCAATTGACAGAGAGAACTTAAAACTTCGTACCTCTTCAATTTAGAGACTTTAAAATTATCCTCTTCTTAATACTTCATCAATCATTCCGTATTCTTTTGCTTCGTCAGCTTTCATCCAGTAATCACGCTCACTGTCTTTGTGCACTCTTTCAAATGTTTGTCCTGAATGTTGAGAAATGATATTGTATAACTCATCTTTCAGTTTCAACATTTCACGTAAGTTGATTTCCATATCAGTTGCAACACCTTGTGCTCCTCCTGATGGCTGGTGAATCATTACTCTTGAATGTGGCAAAGCCGAACGTTTTCCTGCCGCTCCTGCACATAATAACACAGCACCCATTGAGGCTGCCATACCCGTACAAATTGTCGCTACGTCTGGTTTGATATATTGCATGGTATCATAAATTCCTAATCCTGCGTAAACACTTCCTCCAGGAGAATTTAGATAAATTTGAATATCTTTTGATGCATCAGCACTTTCTAAAAATAATAACTGAGCCTGAACGATATTAGCGATTTGATCGTCGATACCAGTTCCTAAAAAGATAATTCTGTCCATCATTAATCTTGAAAACACGTCTAATTGAGAAACATTTAGCTGACGTTCTTCAATAATGTATGGAGTCATGTTTGTTGGGTTCATCGCTGCTACGATTTTATCGTAATACATTGCGTTTACTCCTTGGTGCTTTGTAGCAAATTTTTTGAATTCTTTACCGTAGTTCATATTTTAAGTGTTCTAAGTTTTACGTAATATCTGTATATTCTTCCATCAAAGGTTATACCTCTTTATAAAGGATGTCAATTTGTCTTATTTTAAAATTGTTTCAGGTTTCAAGTTTCAGGTTTATTGAAGTTCGAAAACTTGAAACAAATAAAAGAGCGTCAAGAAAAATCTCTTGACGCTCAAATATAACTATTTTTTATCTTTCAATATCTGTAATAAAATCTTAAAATTTAGAATAAAACGAATTGGCTGTACTCCTAACTTTTGACTTTATAACTTTTGACTTTTTAGACAGAAATTATTCTCCGTAAGACGCAGCGATAAATTCTTCGTAAGTTACTTCTTTAGTTGTTGGATTTGCTTTTTCTTTAAACACTTCCAATAATTTTTCAGCAACTACTTGCTCAGATAATCTTTTTACTTCTTCCTGATTAGATAAAACTCTAGCTACAATTCCTTGTACTTCTTCGTCAGTTGGATTTGTTTGACCAAATTGAGCCATTTGTTGTCTGATAGCGTTTGTTGTAAAAGCTTTCAAATCTTCAAATGTAATTTGGATATTACTTTGAGCCATTGCTTTTCCTTCGATTAATTGAAAACGTAATCCTTTCTCAGATCTTGCGTATTCAACTTCAGCTTCTTCTGCAGAAAGTTTTTTCTCTCCAACAGTTTGTAACCATTTTTTAAGGAATTCAGCTGGTAAATCAAACTTTGTATTTTCGATCAGGAAATCCTGAACGTCTAATAATAATTTTTGATCTGCTTGTTGCGCGAATTGAGCTTCAGCATCTTCTTTAATTTTAGATTTCAAATCTTCTAAAGAAGCTACTTTTCCTTCACCAAAAAGTTTATCAAATAATTCCTGGTTTAATTCAGCCAATTCAGCTCCGTTGACAGCCTCGATAGTAAAGTTTACTTCGATATCTAAACCGTGAACATCATCATGAGCTACTTTTAAGTAATCCATTAATTGGTGATCATCTTCAAATAAACCTTTTGTACTTACTGTTACAACATCACCAACTTTTTTACCGATGAATTTATCCCCTGCTTTTTTGTTGAATGTAGATACAGAAATTGTAGTTGTATTGTTAATACCTTTTTCTTCGTTAGAGAAAGTTCCGGTTAAATCAGAATCAGCTTCAACTTTATCTTGTGGAATTGCTTTTCCGAATTGTTTTTGGATACGCTCTACTTGTCCGTCGATTAATTTATCATCAGCAGTAACGATATATTTTACGATATTATTTTTTGCTTCTAAATCAATTTCGAAGTTAGGAACCAAACCAATTTCGTATTCGAAAGTTAGTTCTTCAGCATCCCAATCAAAGTTTTCGTTTTCTTTAGCAAGAGGAGTTCCTAAAAGATTTAATCTTTCAGATTGAACAAAACGCTCTAAAGCCAAATCAACTACTTTCTTAACTTCTTCCTGCTTAATTGCTTTTCCGTATTGTTTTTCAACAAGGTCTTTAGGAACTTGTCCTTTTCTAAAACCTTTAACGGTAGCCAAAGGCATTTTTTCGTTTATTCTTTTTGCTACTTGACCTTTATAATCCATGTGAACAACTGTCATTACAATCGTTTCATTCACAGCGTCTATTGCTACTCTTTTAATATCCATCTTCTTCTTTAATTTACATAATAAAATTGGGTTGCAAAATTATAAAATTTTTGCAACCCAACCAAGTTTTTAATCTATTGTATTTGAAGCGGTTTTTAACCCGCTTATATTTCAATTTATTTATCGTCTCCTAATATTTTATAAGTAATAGACTGAAGGATTGACAAGATGATACTAAAGAATAAAGCTGTCCAGAATGTATCGACCGCAAAACCTCCTACTATATTAGTACACAGCAGAATAATAATAGCGTTAATTACCAATAAAAACAATCCTAAAGTAATGAATGTAACCGGCAATGTCAGGATTACCAAAATTGGTTTTATAAAAAGATTTAATAATCCCAGTACGACTGCAACGATTATAGCTGTAGCAAAACTGGCAACATGAACTCCTGGCAGAAAATTAGCAATCAGTAAAACTAAAGCTGCGGTAACAAGAAGTCTAAGTATTAATTTCATAATTTATGATTTAAAAGTTTTAATAAAAGTACTAAAATTTTTATCAAAAAGATTACTCTTTTAAAAACTCCGTTGTCATCTCAAAAAACATTTTAGGGTTTTCTGCATGAAGCCAATGTCCCGCATTTGGAATCGTTTCGAATTTAACATTTGGAAAATGCTGACTAATCAAATCAAAATCAGCATCTAAAATATAACCCGATTCTTCTCCTCTAATAAACAAGGTTGGTTTATCAAAAACCAAATCATCTGCTAACGCTTTTCCGATGGCTTCGAGATTATTATTGAAAACTTCCAAATTAAATCTGAAAGCCAATTGTCCGGGTTCTTTCCAATATAAATTCTTCAATAAAAATTGTCGTGTTCCAAAATCCGGAACATATTGCGCTACAATTGCTTCAACATCATTTCGGCTTGGTTTAACTGAAAAATCGACAGCATTTAAACCTGCCAAAATATCCTGATGGTGTTGTTTATAAAATCTCGGACCGATATCAGCCACAATCAGTTTATCTACAATTTCAGGATGTGTCGTTGCAAAAAGCATCGCTACTTTTCCGCCCATTGAATGTCCCAAAATATCAATTCTCGTTAATTGATTTGCCTGACAATATTCAAATACGTCTTGCACCATGGCTTCATAACTCCATTCATCTGAATGAAAACTGCGACCATGATTTCTTAAATCTAAAATATGAACCTGAAATCCGGCTTCTACATATTGTCCGGCAAGTGTTTTCCAGTTATCAGACATTCCAAGAAACCCGTGCATAATGATAAATGGCTTTCCGTCGCCTTCTATTTTTGAATAAAGCATATTATTTCAATTTATTTAAATACATATTCACCACATTATCCAAACCAAGATAAAGCGCTTCTGCAATCAGGGCGTGTCCGATTGAAACTTCTAATAATCCTGGAATGTTTTGCTTAAAAAACTGAATATTATCCAAACTTAAATCATGACCGGCATTGATTCCTAAACCTAATTCATTTGCTAATTTTGCGGCTTTCACATAAGGATCTATTCCACTTTTATTTCCTAAAGCATATTCATGCGCAAATGCTTCAGTATATAATTCAATTCTGTCGGTTCCTGTTTTTTTAGCACCTTCTATCATTTCCAAAATCGGGTCAACAAAAATCGAAGTTCTAATTCCATTACGTTGAAATTCCTGAATAACCTCTGTTAAATAATCCTGATTTTTTATTGTATCCCAACCTGCAGACGACGTAATTGCCCCAATTGCATCAGGAACCAACGTAACCTGAGTTGGCTTACATTCTAAAACCAAATCGATAAAATTATGCTGAGGATTTCCTTCAATGTTATATTCAGTATAAACTATGGATTTTAAATCTCGTGCATCCTGATAACGTATATGACGCTCATCTGGACGTGGGTGAATAGTAATTCCCTGCCCGCCAAATTTCTGAATGTCGCTAGCTACTTTTAATAAATCAGGAACATTTCCCCCACGTGCGTTTCTTAAGGTTGCAATTTTATTGATATTTACACTTAACTTTGTCATATAAGTAGATAATTAATTCTAGTAACACTATATTTGTTACGACAAAAATACAAAGTAAAACGTAGCAGTTTTTGCTATTTTTTGATTATTTTGCATCAAATATCTCCAACTGATTTATGACAGAAATTACCAACTATATCACAAACGATTTTCGAGCGATTGATAGTCAGGAAACGATAGCCTCGGTTCAGGACTTTTTTGCCGATGTTAATTTTTCGCATTTTCCGGTTTTGGAAAACAATATTTTTATTGGAAGTATTGCTTCTGATGATGTTGAAACTTTTGATACTGATAAAAAAGCGATTGACTACAAATACACTTTAGAACGTTTCTTTGCCAGAAAATCAATGTTGTGGCTTGATGTTTTAGAAGTTTTTGCCAAAAACCACACTAATACAGTTCCGGTTATTGATGAAAATAATACCTATGTAGGTTATTATGAGATGGAAGACATCATGAAATTTTTTCAGGAAACTCCATTTTTAAAGGAACAAGGCGGTATTATAATTGTTCAAAAAGGGCTTTTGGATTATTCAATGGGACAGGTAACCCAAATTGTAGAAAGTAACAATGGTAAAATTTTGGGTTGTTTTATATCTGAAGCTGATTTAGAAAACGTTCAGATAACAGTAAAAATTGGTGTTGGACCAATGAATGAAATTATTCAGACATTTAGACGATACAATTATGAAATCGTTTCAGAACACCAGGAAGATGCTTATATTAATAGTTTAAAAGAACGTTCTGACTATTTGGACAAATACCTGAACATATAAAATTAGATGATTAGATAATGTGTCAATAGATAATTTCTAAAAACTGACTATTATCAAATTATTTAATTTTTTAATTGACACATTGCCACATTATCTAATTATCGAGTTGACATATTATCTAATTAAAAAGAATGAAAGTAGCCATATACGGACAGTATTATCAAAACAGTACAGAACCTATTATTAAAGATATTTTTCAGTTTTTCAAGTCCAATAATGTAGAAATGGTAATTGAAGAAACTTTCCTGAAAATGCTTTATGAAAAAGAGCTGATAAAAAGAGAATACAAAACTTTTTCTGCCAGTACATCTCTGGACAGCAGTTTTGAAATGCTTATTAGTATTGGCGGTGACGGGACTATATTGAGAGCAGCAACTTTAGTTCGCAACTCTGGTGTGCCAATTTTAGGAATCAACGCAGGAAGATTAGGTTTTTTGGCAACAGTTCAAAAAGAAAAAATTGACAGCTTTTTGCAATTTGTAATCGACAAAAAATATACTACTACAGAAAGAACATTGTTGAGTCTGACTTGTGAACCACAAAATGATGCCATTGCAGAAATGAATTTTGCCATGAACGAAGTTACGGTAAGCCGAAAAGACACCACTTCGATGATTACTGTTGAAACATATCTGAATAATGAATATTTAAATTCGTACTGGGCAGACGGATTAATCATTTCAACTCCAACAGGCTCAACGGGATATTCCCTTAGTTGTGGCGGACCAATATTAACTCCGAATGTAGCGAGTTTAGTAATTACACCCATTGCACCACATAACTTAACTGCAAGACCATTGGTAATTCCTGATGATACCGAAATAAAACTTCGTGTTTCCGGAAGAGAAGATCAATATTTAATTTCACTAGACTCCAGAATTTCATCTGTAAAAAATGAATCTGTTTTAACCATCAAAAAAACAGATTACAAAATAAAAATGGTAGAAATCCCAGGCGAAACCTTCTTAAAAACCCTGAGAAACAAATTGCTTTGGGGAGAAGACAAAAGAAATTAAACCTTTTTCTGATTCCACACTATACGATAATACCACATTTTCCCGTTCTGCATGTAGTGAATCATCATTAAATGTCTCAAAATCATATCGTAAATTGAAAAAAAAGCACATTTAACTAAAGGAACGTTGATTCGTATCGATAATTATTATATTTGCACGCAATTTTGAATTAAATGAAGAAAATTTTTAATTTATTGTTATGTTTTTTCCCCTTTATCACACTAAATGCTCAAATCAATGAGATAGGTGTTTTTCTTGGCGGAAGCAACTTTGTAGGTGACGTAGGAAGCACAACTTATATTGCACCTGAGAAATTAGCTTTTGGTGTTTTGTATAAATGGAATAAAAGTCCTCGCCATTCTTATAGATTCTCGTATACACAATCTAATGTGTCAGCTAATGATGCCGCTTCAGACGAAACAGGGAGAAACAAAAGAGGCTACAGTTTCAGCAATACTATTAAAGAAGTATCAGCTGGATTAGAATTTAATTTTTTTGATTTCAATTTACATGAATCTGGTTTAAAAGTCACACCTTACGTTTTTTCGGGTTTAAGCTTTTTCAATTACAGAGAATTTCACAGAGATCCCTCTACCAGCCAGCTAACAAAAGGAAATTACGACAGCTCACTTGCTATACCTATTATATTAGGAGTAAAGTCAAACATAAGCAGACGTCTTGTTTTAGCTGCAGAAGTTGGAGCGCGCTATACATTTGCAGACAACATAGACGGAAGCAATCCCGAAGAGGATAGTGCTTATCGTTTTGGAAATTTAAATAATAATGACTGGTATGTCTTTTCAGGTATTACTTTAACCTATACCTTTGGACAAAAACCTTGCTATTGCGCAGAATAATACAATGAACCTAATAGACTCTATAGACAAAACAAACTTACCTAAACATCTGGCCATTATTATGGACGGAAATGGACGTTGGGCCAAACAACAAGGCTTTCTACGTGCTTTCGGTCATGAAAACGGAACCAAATCGGTAAAAAAAACAATTACTACTTGTGCCAAACTTGGTATAGAGTATTTAACCCTTTACGCTTTTTCAACAGAAAACTGGAATCGTCCTAAACTGGAAGTTGAAGCTTTAATGAAAATATTAATTAATTCACTAAAAAAAGAACTGGTTACGCTGCAGGAAAACAACATTAGACTTAACGCAATTGGAAATCTTGAAAAGTTACCAAAGTCAGCTCAAAAAGAACTTCTTGACGTTATTGATAAGACAAAAAACAATACGCGTCTCACTCTAACTCTGGCCTTAAGCTACGGATCACGGGAAGAATTGGTAAATGCTGTTAGAATCATCAGTGATAAAGTTAAAAATAATATAATTTCATTAGACACTATTGACGATTCAATTATAAATGAGCATCTTTACACGCAAAATTTACCTGATGTAGATTTATTAATACGAACAAGTGGAGAACATAGAATAAGTAATTTTTTGCTTTGGCAAATAGCCTATGCAGAATTATATTTTACTAATGTCTTGTGGCCAGACTTTAAAGATCAAGATTTATATGAGGCTATTATTAGTTATCAAAAAAGAGAACGTAGATTTGGAAAAACCAGTGAACAAATTAAATAATTTTTTAGTGTTACAAAAAAGAATACAACTAGTCTTTACCCTACTTCTTTTGGGTAGTTTTTCACAAATAAAAGCACAAGAAAGAGTCCCTTTTGATCAAGGAAAAAAATATATTCTTGCTAAAGTTTCTGTTGTTGGTAAAATAAGCTTCAATGAACAAACTGTTGTTACTTTTTCTGGACTTCAAAAAGGACAGGAAATAACTGTACCAGGTGAAGAAATCAGTGGCGCAATTAAAAAATTAGGAAAACTTGGCCTATTTGATGAAATTGCTTTTTATGTAAATAAAATTGAAAATGACAGTATCTATTTAGATTTGGATATCGTCGAGCTTCCTAAATTAAACGAAGTTAAAATTGTTGGCGTTAAAAAGAGTAAAATAGAGGGACTAATTAAGGATAACAACCTGACAAAGAACAAAATTGTCAACGAAAACCTAATTACAACCACGAAAAATTACATTGAAAACAAATACAAAAAAGAAGGTTATTACAACACTAAAGTAACTATAACTAATACTCCAGATACTACTGCCGGAAATCAGGTAAATATGCTTGTTCGTATAGATAAAGGCGATAAGGTAAAAATAAGCAGTATTGATTTCATAGGAAACAAACAACTTACTGACTCTCAATTGAGAGGAGCGATGAAGGATACAAAACAAAAAAATGTTTTCCGTGTTTTAAAAGCTTCAAAATTTATTCCTGAAAAATATAAAACCGATTTAGAAAAGGTGATTGCCGCCTATAAAGAAAAAGGATATCGTGATGCCCGTATTATCTACGACTCTGTTACTTACAACAAAGAGAAGAATATGCTAGCGATCAAAATTAATATGGAAGAAGGAAATAAGTACTACTTTGGAAATATTAAATTTTTAGGAAATACCGTTTATTCTGACCGTACTTTAAATGGCTTTTTAGGAATTAAAAAAGGGGACACCTATAATGGGGTTTTACTTGAAAAACGAATTGCAGACAATACTAAACCTGATGCAGAAGATATAACTAACCTCTATCAAAATAATGGTTATTTATTTTCAAAAATTAACTCTGTAGAGGTAAGAACAGTTAACGATACAATTGATTTTGAGATCAGAGTTACTGAAGGTCCGATTGCATATTTCAATAAAATATATGTAACTGGAAACGACAAAACTAATGACCATGTTATTTATCGTGAATTAAGAACCAAGCCAGGTGAAAAATACAGTAAAGAACAATTAGTAAGAACAATCCGTGAAATCGGTCAATTAGGATTCTTTGATCCTGAGGCTATCAAACCTGAATTCAGAAATGTAGATGCAGGAGCAGGAACAGTAGATATTGAATACCAGGTGGTAGAAAAAGGATCAAGTCAGGTTGAACTTCAGGGAGGTTACGGTGGAGGTGGTTTCATCGGAACGTTAGGGCTTTCGTTTAATAACTTTTCTGCAAGGAACATATTCAAAAAAGAAGCCTACAAACCTTTGCCAATGGGAGATGGTCAAAAAGTAGCCCTTCGTCTACAAGGAAGTACTTATTTCCAAACCTATAGTTTGTCATTCTCAGAGCCTTGGTTTGGAGGAAAAAAACCAGTCCAATTTAGTTCATCTATATCATATAGTAAGCAGTTCAATAATAATTATATTACCAGAACTGTTGATAAAAGCCAAAGTTTTAATATTTTTACAGTACAAGTTGGTTTAGCTAAACGTCTTACAGTACCAGATGATTATTTTGTGCTATCACAATCTGTGAGTTACCAACATTATGATTTGAATAATTATTATACAGGATTATTTACTTTTGGTAACGGAGCATCAAGAAACTTAGCTTATACTATAGGACTTTCAAGAAGTAATAAAGGGGTAAATCCAATTTTCCCAATGTATGGTTCCGAGTTTAGTATTTCGGCAAAAGTAACACCTCCATATTCATTGTTTAATGGAGTTAATTATGCTGACTTACCAAATCAAAAAGAATATAAAATGCAGTATACCGGAGAAAACACTTCTGGAGCTAATAACCAACCATTAAACAACGGTGATTATGTAAAGGTAGCAGGTACAGACGGATCAGGTCAGCCTTTATATAACAGTGTTGGATCTGATTATGCAAGTGCCGATACCGATCAGGCTAAAGTTGACCAGAAAAAATATAACTGGCTAGAATATTACAAAGTAAAATTTAAAGCTGACTGGTATACTAAAGTTTATGGCAAACTAGTATTACGAACATTAACAGAATTTGGTTTCTTAGGAGCTTATGATCAGGCAAGAGGAGTAGTGCCTTTCGAACGTTTCTATTTAGGTGGAGACGGAATGGCAAACTACTCAATGGATGGTAGAGAAACAATTCAGTTGAGAGGTTATCCAAACAACTCGTTAACTCCAGTAAATGCTGCTGGTGAACAAATTGGAGCAACAATTTATAACAAATTCTCAATGGAATTACGTTACCCAATTACATTGAAAGCGTCAGCGTCTATTTACGCATTAACGTTCTTGGAAGCTGGTTCATCTTATCCAACATTTAAAGATTATAATCCGTTTGACTTAAGTCGTTCGGCTGGTGTTGGTTTACGTGTATTTATGCCTGCATTTGGATTGTTAGGTATTGATTTTGGATATGGATTTGATGCACTTCCGGGATCTGTTACTAATAAAGCAAACGGTTGGGAAACGCACTTTATCATTGGTCAACAATTTTAGTCCAATTTTTAGTACATTTGGCTAAAAATTTGAAAATAAAGTAATGTTATGAGAAAACAATTTTTATTTATATTTTTAGCCCTGATTGTAGCAAGTACAAGTGAGGCTCAGACAAGAACCACTCGAATTGGCTATATCGACATGGAATACATTTTGGAAAATGTTTCTGATTACAAAGAAGCCACAGCTCAACTAGAATTGAAGGCTCAAAAGTGGAAACAAGAAATTGAAGCCAAAAAAATAGATATAAATACGCTTAAGGAAAGCCTTAAAGCAGAAAAAGCTTTATTGACCAAAGAGCTTATTGATGAAAGAGAAACAGAAATTAAATTTCTCGAAGATGAAATGCTGGATTATCAGCAAAAGCAATTTGGTTCTAATGGAAATTTAATTCATCAGAAAGCAGCATTGGCAAAACCAATACAGGATCAGGTTTTTACTGCTGTTCAGGATATTGCTGAAGCTAAAAATTACGATTTCATTTTTGATAAATCATCAGATTTGACAATGCTTTTCAGCAATAAGAAATTTGATATCAGCGATCAGGTCATTCGTATTTTAAATAGAACTGATAAACGCGAGCAATTGACTAAAAAACAATTGAAAGATCAGGAAGCGAAAGAAAGTAAAGAAAATGCAATTGACGAAAATCCGGCGATGGCAGACCGCCAAAAAGCGCTTGACGAGAAAAAGGCAGCGAGAGAAAAACTAATTGAAGACAGAAGATTAGAACAAGAGGCCAAGAAAAAAGAATATGACGACAGAAGAAAAGCAATATTAGCAGAAAGAGAAGCCAAAAAAAATGGCACGGTTTCTGAACCTGCAAAAACAACTGAAGCCACAAAAGCAACTGAAACAGGCACTGATGCTACGGCCAAACCTACTGGAACAGGTGAAACACCAACAGCTGAACCAGCTGTAAATAAGGCCGAAGAAAGACAAAAACTTTACGAGCAACGTAAAAAAGAATTAGAAGAGAGAAGAAAGAAAATACTAGAAGAAAGAGAAGCGGCTAAGAAAGCAAAAGAAGCCGAAACACAAAAATCAAATACGACCAATAATTAATTAATATTTTTAAAAATGATGAAACAAATCAAAACTTTACTAATTGCTGCCATACTAATTTTAGGAGCAAGTAACACAATGAATGCACAGGCTAAGGTAGCCCATGTTGATGTTAGCGAGATTATGTCGAAAATGCCTGCAATGCTTGATGCTCAAAATCAACTACAAAAATTAAGTGCTACATATGATGCTGAATACAAAAAAATGATTGAAGAATATCAAACTAAAATCAAAAAGTATGAAGCTGAAGCTACTACAGTAACTGAGGCTGTAAATACAGAGCGTTCTAAAGAAGTTCAGGATATGCAAGGAAGAATTACTTCTTACAGAGATAATGCTCAAAAAGAATTACAACAAAAAGATTCTGACATCGTAAAACCAATCATGGAAAAAGTAAAAGCTTCTATCCAAAAAGTTGGAAAAGCTAAAGGATACCAATACATATTAGATGGTTCTACTTTAATCTTAGCTGATGGTCCAAACATTACTGCTGATGTAAAAAAAGATTTAGGGTTCTAAAAAAAATGGATCTCTTATTATAAACTGCCCAAATTTTAAAAAAAGTTTGGGCAGTTTTTTTTGTATATTAATTTAAGATTAAAAAACAATAGTATTCTCTAATTTCAGTTTACTAAGGATATAAATCTATTTCAAAAAAATACTAAATTTGTAGTATGACGAACAACAATCCTATAGGCGTTTTTGATTCCGGTATTGGAGGAACTTCCATTTGGAGCGCCATTCACGATCTACTCCCAAACGAAAAAACTATATATTTAGCTGATAGCAAAAATGCTCCGTATGGTCAAAGAACCAAAGAAGAGATTGTCGCTTTAAGTAAAAAGAATGTTGATTTTTTACTTGAAATGAACTGTAAATTAATTGTTGTAGCCTGTAATACTGCAACAACAAATGCAATTCGAGAACTTCGAGCAACTTATGACATTCCATTTATAGGAATTGAACCTGCAATAAAACCTGCAGCTAATAATTCAAAAACGCAAGTAATCGGAATTTTAGCTACCAAGGGAACATTAAATAGCGAACTGTTCAATAAAACTGCAGAAATGTTTCAGCATACTACAATTATTGAACAAGTTGGTCACGGCCTTGTTCAGCTTATTGAAGACGGAAACCTGAACTCGCCAGAAATGACTCAATTATTAGAATCATACTTGCAACCAATGATTGATGCTAATATCGATTACCTGGTGTTAGGATGCAGTCATTACCCCTATTTGATTCCACAGATCAAAAAAATCCTCCCTGAACATATTCAGATTATTGATTCCGGAGAAGCCGTGGCTCGTCAGACACAAAATATTTTGCGCGAAAAAGTTGGATTCTCTGATAACAAAAAAGGCGAGCCTGAATTCTATGTCAATTCAGATCCCGCCGTTTTAGAGTCTATATTAAATTATAAGTATCCGGTAATAAAAAAAGATTTTTAACTCCCCTATTCTATTTTTCGTTTAACGAACCAGATTCCATCTAATGATAAATTAAGGGATATTTTATGGTATTTTTCTTTTATTAGATTATCTGAAATTTTTCCCTTTTGACCATAAGAGTAGGAAATATTTAAAGCTGAATAAGTGTTTTCTATTGGAAGAGAAAGCCCAATAGAGATAGCTGCGTTATTTACACGTTTACCATCAACCTCAAGATAACCGGTATCAAAATTTGCTCCCGCTGCATACTGAACACTATCCCAATATTTTCGAAAATTTTTTTTTGCTCTATAGGTAAATCCAAGTGCAAATCTATCCTGATTTACAAAATCGCCATATAATTCAGATTGATTGGAATCCTGCCATAAACTTTTTTCGTAATCTAATGTCATATTCAGATTATTCCTAAAGCGCTTACTAATCCCCACTCCAATCTCTAAAGGCATATAATAATCATCTGTATCAGAGGCAACATCTGATTCTATAGTAGTCACAACCTCATCCGTAATAGTTTGAACCGTCTGAACTTTAGATGCCTTAATTTGAGTTGGCATTTTAAGCGTTGAACCAATTGTGAACGTAGAATCAATTTTATACTGCGCTCCTAAAGTCGCGCGCAAACCATTATAATCTGTCTTTTTATGGATGTTTGTAACTGAACTTACTATTAAAGAAGTGCGATCATCAGTTGTATTTCCAAATAATAAAGCAGCTGAGACTCCAACTGACAACTTTTTTCCAAATCGATATCCGTATGAAAAATCAAAATTATTTAATCCTCCAGAACCAGTAGCCGTCAGGTAATAATATTCCTGGCTGTTTTCAATTGGTAGTTTTAAATTAGAAATTTTGAATGTTGCACTCGAATATGGTCTCAAAGCCACACTAAAACCAGATTTCTTTGTAACTGGAAAAGCAAAAGCAATATGCGAAAATTGAAAATTATTACGATTCTCTGTTCTCGAACCACTCTGATAGGTTGTTGCGATAGCTTTGCCTCCAATATCAAACATAAAATGATTTTGGGGCAAATATCCTAATGAGGATGGATTCAAATTATTAATAAATGTGTCTGATGGCAAAGCAATTCCAGACGATCCAATAGAAGGGATTGCCCCAAAATCAGAATCGTATAAACTCCCAACTCCATATAATGAATAAGGTGAACTTGAAATACTTTGGGAAAATGAAGTCAACGACATCAATATGGCGCCACTTAAATAAACTATTTTACTTTTCATTTAATAAGAGATGTAATAAATTTTAAGTTGAATTTTATTGTCCGTATGTTTTTGATCTCCCAAAACAATTCTGTTTACAGCTTTAGAAATTCCTGGTAACGTCAGAATCAGAGAGGATCTGGAATCAGATTGTTTCCACATTTCTTCTTGTAGAAAACCACCAACAGGAATTACATACCCAACACTTTCATTAAACTCATCGCTTTTCTTATTCAAAGTACCATATACATAGGTTCCTGCTGTATTTTGTAAAGAACCACTGATTCTATTTAAATTATCTGCTACATAAACTTTCAAAGAATCCGCTAAAGGATATTGCTCTGAATAGGAATTATTGACAGGTTTTAAAAGTAACTCTGCATTAACAATAGCACCTTTATCTGAAATATACTTAAGTTGTTTAATATTTGGGAAATCAATTCTGCAGGCTACACCCGTTCCAGATTGAATAAACCCTTGTCGATTTGTAAGCGAACTTGATAATTTACTACTCGAAATGGGTAAATTTTGAAGTAAAGTTCCTGTTTTATCCAAAGAAATAGAATTAAACTGTTTTGATGCATCCGAAATCGTAAAATCAACTACATAAGGCGTTTCTTCTGTATCTGCCTGATATTTTGAATAATACAATCTAACTTTACTCATCCCTCCTTTAAAGCCAACTACGCTCGAAGAATTCGAAGTTGAAGAAACCAATACAAGTCCTTTCAAATATTCTGAAAAACTATCAAAATCTGTAATTTCTCTTTTCTTTAATTTTTGAAAAATTGCTGCACCAAATTCATCATTCATTTTTATTGTAATAGAATCCTTTTCGGTAGGTCTTGGCTTATACGAAATTGTACCAATACTTTCATCACTATAACTCAAAACAGAGTTATTGTAAAAACTGTCGTCCTCTGTATTTGGTTTTACTCTCTGAGTCAGACGATGAATATCAAAAGTTTGCACTTTTGTAGTATCACCATAATAATAATTATCGTATTTCAGAATCATTGCAATAGAATCAAAAACGTAATTTGTTGTTTCGGTGTCTGAACCTCCATTATTTAAGCTGTAAGTGCTTGGGGTTAGCTGAAAATAACTATTGGATTTTACTTTCCCAAAAACTGGATCATCATAACTCCCAATTAATATCCGGCTCTGACTGGAAGTCACAAGCGAATCAAAATTTATAGTTGACATTTCGACTGTCACAGTATCAATCAAAACAACTTTGTTACTTAAAGCTAAGTAATCTGACCCTACAACAAATTCGCCGGCATCTGTATCTGTACCACATGAAAGCATCGTGATAAGAAAAAACAACATTAGTATAAACTTGTGCATAATAATTTTTTTGAACAAATATAAAATGCACTCCCCTGCACCACACTATAACATATACAGCCTAGCATTTTTATACTATAAATAGCAGTAAATCATCTACAATAGCATTTGGGCCATAAATACTTCATTCGGCCTTAAAAAAGGCTCTTTTGTCTATCAAAACACGCCATACATATATCTTCTTTTTTTTAAAAACATTAGGCACCTACTTTTGGGCCAATAAATAAGTAATGAAAATAAGGTTTCTAATATGTTCGCTTTTTACAATTTCATTTTTTAGTATGAAAGCTCAGGACAATTTTTCAGTAAATATGAATTTAAAAACAGAACCTACTGATAAAATTAATTTTAAAGAGACTGGTATTAGCGTCAAAGTCAATAAAGAAATAAATAGCAAAAGCAAAATATCGAATTCGTTAGAATATTTACATCTAAATGTCAATTATGAAACAGAAGATTTTGAATCGCTTGAAAATCAGACTCAATTTAATCAATTACAAAATCAATTTACGTTTATGCAAAGTATTACACAAACAACAAAATTGGATTTTACTATAACGCCTACTGCTAATTTTCAACAAAATTTTGATATTTCTGACGTGACAATTTTAGGAAGTTTTGCAATTAATCAGCATTTAAATTCTAATACAGATTTAAGCATTGGTGTATCGAGAACAGCGGCTTTTGGTTATCCTAAATTCATGCCGATTTTGGCTTTAAATTATAAAATAAATAGTGAAAGCAGTTTATCAATAGGCTTTCCTGATTCTAAAATATCATATTCAAATAATACCCGGAACAAGTTCAGCTTAACCAATATTTTTAATGGTAATTTTTACAATTTAGATTCACAAATTAATTTAAATAAAGAGGCTACAAAAGCAAGTTTATCTCAAATGACTTCAGCAATTGAATATGAAAGAAACGTAGACCGAAATTGGTTTTTAAATTTTAAAGCTGGTTATAATTTTGACAAAAAGTACATACTCCTTGACAATGACAATCATGAAGTATATAATTATAATACTGGTAACGGATACATTTTAGGAATCGGGATCAAATACAAACAATAAATAAATTTAATACACTATGAATAATTTAAAGAAAGGAATATTATTCGCGACACTGTTTTCGAGTCTCTTTTTTATAGGCTGCAGTAATGATGACGATGATGATGATGATTTAATAGGAAACTGGGTTAAAAAATCAGCATTTGACGGACCTGCAAGATCTAGTGCCACAAGTTTTATTATTGGAGATTATGCCTATATAGCAACTGGATATACCGGAGATGAATATTTGAAGGATTTATGGGCATACAATTCTACAGGGGACTATTGGGAACAAAAAGCTGATTTCGCAGGAGTTGGAAGAAGTTCTGCTTCAAGTTTTGCATTAAACGAAAAAGGATATGTAGGTCTTGGATATGACGGAACTAATAAATTAAAAGATTTTTACCAATACGATCCCACAACTAATAGCTGGATACAAAAAACAGACTTTGCCGGGACCGGCCGTTACGGAGCAGTAGGATTTCAAGTTGGTGGAAAAGCCTATTTCGGAACTGGTTATGATGGAAATTATCTAAAGGACTTTTACCAATACAATGATCAGACTAATAGCTGGAGCATTGTAAACGGATTTAGCGGAAATAAAAGACGTAATGCTACCGTCTTTATAATTGCAGATAAAGCTTATTTGGGAACCGGAATTAACAATGCTGTTTATCAGGAGGATTTCTGGGAATTTGATCCCGCGACAGATGTTTGGACAAGAAAACGTGATATCGACAAAGATGAAGATGATGACTACACATACAATGATGATTATGCAATTGTTCGCTCTAATGCATCTAGTTTTGCCATGAACGGATTGGGTTATATTGTAGGAGGAGAAAGTGTGAGAACGATTTGGGAATACAATCCTTCGACAGATTTATGGGTTGAAAGAACAGCAATGGAAGGCGCTACAAGAACAGATGCTATTGGTTTTGCTGTTAATAATCGTGGATTCTATATGTTGGGAAGAGTTGGTTCCAGCTACTTTGATGACGCTTGGGAATTTAAACCTACTGAAGAACAAAATGATGATGATAATTAATAATAAAAAGCAACTCTTCTGGAACAACATCCAGAAGAGTTTGCTGTTTATCATATTCGTTTTGTTATTGATAGCCTGTACCAGAAAAGAATCATTTAAAATTGAAACATTTAAAACAAAGACAGGATGGGGTTATTCGATTGCTAACAATGACAGAATTTTAATACGGCAATCTATTATACCGGTAATAAATGAGACAAAAAGTTTTTATACCGAAAAAGATGCATTAAAAGTAGGCAGTTTAGTTGTTGATAAACTCAATAAAGACTTATCTCCAACGGTAACAAAAAATGATTTAATTTTATTAAAAATAAAATTATAAATGAACATAGATACCATCAAAAATACCAGTTCAAACAAAATTTTGTTCCATGGTATCATATGGACTTTCTTTATTTTGACATCCCTAATTCAATTTTACGAAAGTCCGTTCAGGATCAATAATGATTTTTATGTACAATGGGTTACGGGAATTATTTTGTTTTATCTGAATTATTTTTATTTGGTACCCGTTTTACTTTTAGAAAAAAAATACTGGCATTATTTTGTTTTTGTTTTTGCTCTCATAGCCCTTTTTATGACCATTAGGCTTAACTATTTTATTCCGGATTTTAAGCACATTAAGCCAAGAAACATGCTTCCTCCGCCTGAAGATATTAAATTCATTTACAAAGGACCACGAATAAGATCAATAATGGCCACGAGACAGCCTTGGTTTTTTAAAATTGCTCCTTCTTTATTCTATATTCTGATTATTACGATTAGTGCTATTATTAGAACCCTCACAGAATATTACAGCAATCAGCAAAACAAATTAATTGCCGAAACGCATCGAACAAATACCGAATTAATTTACCTGCGTAAGCAAACTAATCCGCATTTTTTGTTTAATTCTTTAAACAGTATCTATTCGTTGGCACACAAAAAATCTGATTTGGTCCCTGATGCCATCGTAACACTATCCGAGTTAATGCGCTACATGCTGTATGAAACGGATAACAAAACGGTGGCTTTAGAAAAAGAAATTAATTATATCCAAAATTATATTGAGTTACAAAAACTTAGGCTTAATGACATTGAAGACATCGTTATAAATGTTCATGGTGATACCAGAAATAAATTCATAGAACCTTTGTTATTGATTTCGTTTGTTGAAAATGCCTTTAAATACGGAACCGATTATAAAGGTGCAGCACACGTAAAAATTAAAATTTTCATACACGAAAACAGTTTAGATTTTTGGATAGAAAATACCATTGAAGACTATAGAAAAGATCCTGAAAACTCAGGAATAGGGTTAGTTAACATAAGAAATCGTCTGGATTTGCTATATCCAAACGCTCACCAATTAGATATAACCCAGGACAATCAGTACTACCGTGTGCATTTAAATTTAAAATTAGATGAAATTCAAACACCAATACATTAATAACAACTGATTATGGACAGAAAAAAATTCATCCGAAACAGTATTTTAGGAATCGCTTCTCTTGCAACAGCTTCTAAATTATTGGAATCCTGCTCAAAAAACGATAATGACGACTCGGGTTCTAATTCCTCAACAGATGGAAACTGCACTGTTTCTCCTGCTGAAACAAAAGGTCCTTTTCCTATAAAAACACCAAGCCAATTAGTTTTAGAAAATATAAAATCAGACAGAATTGGAGTTGCTTTACTTATTAACCTAACGATTGAAAATAAAAGCAATAATTGCGCTCCATTAGAAAATGTTTTGGTAGATGTATGGCATTGTGATAAAGATGGAAACTATTCAGAATATGGAGGAACTTCGATGCAACAAACCAATTACACGGAAGTTCATTTTTTAAGAGGTAGACAAAATACTAATACAAAGGGAGAAGTTTCATTTATTTCAATTTTTCCAGGCTGGTACCAAGGCAGAGCGCCACATGTACATGTTGAAATCTTAACAGCAACTGGCTCTTCATTATTGGTAACACAAATTGCTTTTCCTGAAAATGTTTCAAGCGAAGTATATTCAAGCGTAAATTATGTCGCACACGGTCAAGCCGACACTTCAAATACAAGAGATAATGTTTTCTCCGATAGTTTAGATGATGAAATTGCCACATTAACCGGAAATCTAACGAATGGTTATACCTTAAGCAAAACCATAACGGTAAATGCTTAATTTAAAACCAGTAATTTATGAAAACTTTAAAACTTAATTTACTGGTTTAAAACTACTTTTGAAGACCAAAACAAATTTAATGATCTAATACTGAAACAGATGAAATGTGTAATTATAGATGATGAACCTCTAGCGGTAGAACTACTAGAAGATTTTGTTCGAAAAGTAGATTCGCTAGAATTGGTCAGCACTTTTAATAACGCTATCGACGCTGTTTCATTTATCAATCAGACGAATATAGATTTGATATTTTTGGATATTCAAATGCCTCATTTTTCTGGAATAGAATTTCTAAATACTATAGAAAAAAAACCATTGATTATTTTTACAACTGCCTATTCTGATTATGCGGTTGAAGGATTTAATCTTGGTGCGGTAGATTATTTGGTAAAACCAATTCCGTTTCATCGCTTTTTAAAATCTGTAGTTCGTGCCCAGCAAATTTTCAATCCTACAGCTACGGTTCAGGCTATTTCTGAAAATACTACAGCTCCTGAATTAGAACAGGATTTTATGTTTGTAAGAGCTGAATACGAGAACGTAAAAATGAATTTTGCTGATATTTTATTTATTGAAGGCCTAAAAGATTATGTAAAAATCTACACAACCGATAATAAATTTACGCTAACCTTAATTAGCTTGATAAAATTAGAAAATTTACTTTCCAGTAAAGGTTTTTCAAGAATTCACAGATCTTATATCATCAATATAAAACATGTAAAATCAATTCAGAAAAATAAAGTTTTAATTAGTGACAAACGAATTCCGATTAGTGAAAGCTATAAAAATACTTTTTTCGAAAAAATCAATTTGTAGATTTTTTAAATTCTAATTAAAAAATTCCAAATTCCAATAAAGCATTAGAGACATTGGAATTTGGAATTTTTTAATTGGAATTTTTATTTTATAATTTATTCTTCGTTTTTAAACCAGCCCGAATACATTACATAATTGTTTGAAATACGCTCAATTTCGCCTGCAAAATCAGATTGGTCAATATCTTTTACTTTTTTGGCAGGAACTCCGGCATAAATACTTCCTGAGGTCACAATAGTATTTTGTGTCACAACTGCTCCTGCAGCTACAATTGCATTACTTTCAACTACACAATTATCCATTACAATTGCGCCCATTCCTATCAAAACATTATCATGAATAGTACAACCGTGCACAATGGCATTATGACCAATTGAAACATTGTTTCCTATAATAGTTGGATGTTTTTGATACGTACAATGAATAATTGCTCCATCCTGAATATTAACCTTGTTTCCAATTTTAATAAAGTGAACATCCCCGCGAATTACAGCATTAAACCAAACACTGCAAGATTCACCAAATGTAACATCACCTACAATGGTCGCATTTTCGGCAACATAGCAATCCTCTGGAATTGAAGGTGTTTTTCCGTTTACAGATTTAATTAGCATAAAAAAATTAATTAATTGCCGGACAATTACAATCGTAACGTTCCTTTTTACAAAATAAATTGATACCTAATGTAATTTGATGATACCCGCCAGTATCAAATTTCACATCACCCATGACTTGTGAGTACGTATAGGCGAACATAAAGTTCTTATAATTTATACCAATAATAGGCGTAAAATATTGTAATTTTTGAGATGAAACTCCGCTTCCCGAAACATATTGTGCGTCATCAAAACTTCTTCTGTATGATAATGCTGCCCATAAACTTCCAAAATCCATGCTTTTGTAAGCTTTCATATTTAAATCAATTGATTTTTCCTTAGTCTGATCAAATATTTGAAGCAATACTGAAGGTTCCCAAGTGATTTTATCGCTTTCGCCAAAAACATATCCTGCACTCAAAAGATATTTTCTAACATTATCACTTTCTAAATCGCTATACAATTCTTTTCTCGTTTCAATTAAACCCTGCACAGTAGCATGTGCGTAAAAATTTAAATAATTGTAGGAAGCACCAACATCTAAATTAAAATAAGAATCTTTTTGAATTTGTCCGTAAAGAAGAGGATCGTATTCTGTTCCAAATGTTGTTTCATCTAATTGATTTTGAATTACTCCTCCACTAATACCGAAAGAAAGCTGATTTAGATCAATTTCATCTCTGGAAAACATGATATGATGCGCATAAGTAAGCTTTACGCCCTTTTGAGAATGATATCCGTTTTTATCATTAAAAACAATAATTCCCGCACCTGATCTCTCACCTATTCGTCCATTAAAACTCAACGTTTGAAGTTCTGGCGCATCATCCTGACCGAACCATTGTTTTCTGGCTGTTAATCTTATTTTAGCACAATTTGCTGCTCCGGCCATAGAGGGATGAATCAAATAGTAATTATCTGATAAATAGTCTGAATAAACAGGAATGCCTTCTTGAGAAAAAGAGTAAAATGAAGTTAATAAAAAAATAAATAAAACCCTGATTCTAAATTTCATAAAGGCAGCTTTGTTTAAATAAATTATAGACTCCCAATTTAATCCGATTAGTTATAATAAGAATCTTAATTATTTTATTAAAAAATCAAATATAGCTATTAGTAGAAAATAACTTTAGTAAATTTGTAAAAAATTACAAATCATGACAAAAATCACCATAAAAGAAACTCAAAATCCAACTATATTAAAGTTTGAATTTGAAGATTTCATTACTCAAAACCAAAACTTTGAGTTTAAAAATATTGATGAGGCACAGGAATCACCTTTAGCGCAACAATTATTTTACCTTCCGTTTGTAAAAACAGTTTATATTTCAGGAAATTTCATCGCAATCGAAAGATACAGCATTGTAGAATGGGAAGACGTTCAAGATGCCGTTGCAGAACAAATAGCAGCATTTGTTGACAAAGGTGGTATTATTATTAAAGTCGACGAAAACAAAGCAAAAAAACAACCTATTACCGTTTATGGAGAAACAACTCCAAATCCGGCAGCATTAAAATTTGTTGTAAGCAGAATGTTGACCAGAAACCCGGTAGAATATAAAAATATTGACCAAACAGCTTCTTCACCATTGGCAAAAGAATTATTTAAGTTCCCTTATGTAAAAGAAGTTTTTATCGATGAAAATTACATTTCAGTAACCAAATATGATATTAACGACTGGGATGAAATCACTTTGGAAGTCAGAACATATATCAAACAATTTATCGAAAATGGAGGAACTGTTTTAGATGAAAATTTAATTGAAGTTGCTACAAAAAATGACATCACAAAAGATGAAGCTTTTGATAAACTGGATGTGACTTCACAACAAATCATCAACATCTTAGAAGAATATGTAAAACCGGCAGTTGCTGCTGACGGAGGAAATATTGCATTCGATTCTTACAATGAAGATGACAAAACAGTTAAAGTTATTTTACAAGGCGCCTGCAGCGGATGTCCATCATCGACTTTTACTTTAAAAAGCGGTATCGAAAACATGTTGAAAAGCATGTTAAATGATGAAGCTATTAAAGTTGAGGCGATAAATGCATAAAAAGTAATTTTAGAAAAGTACCAAAAGCGTTCGCCAATAGTGAGCGCTTTTTTTATTACTTGCTATATCCTTACTTTTCAATAAATTATTCCAACAATAACACTATAATTCTGTAAAAAAGTTTAATATTGTATTTCTAATCAATCAATTATAAAACTATGGGATTATCTTCATTTTTCAAGAATTTATTTGGCTCGGCCAAAGAATCTGCAACAGATTTGGCTAATCAGGCTGAAAGTACTTTTGAGCAAGCAAAGGAAGCTGCCGCTCCTTATATTGAAAAAGCTGAAGCTTTTACAGAAGAAACTATCGCAAAAGCAAAAGAAGCCTCAGAGCCAATTCTGGAAAGTGCCGCAGAATACGCACATCAGGCGAAAGATATCGTAAGTGAATATGTAGAAAAAGCAACAGATTCTATAAGCGATGTAATTGATTCTGTAAAAGAAAAGGCAAGCGATATCAGTACGGATACAAAGACAATTGCGTCAGAAACTGTAGTTGATGCCAGTGAAACGGCGGCAACTGTTGAAGATAAAATTATTGACGAAACTGAAACTAAGGAATAGATACTTATTTTTCTTATAAGAGAAATATCTTATATTTGCATCACTAATACACCTTCTCGTTTTGAGAAGGTTTTTTTATTCAATAAACATGATGAGTCCAGAACAAATTAGTACTTATGTTACTAAATTCATTGACGTACTAGTTGATTATGCGCCAAAACTAGTTTCGGCATTTCTAATTTTATTTGTTGGTATTTATGCTATCCGATTAATAAATAGAATTATTACAAAAGTAATGGTTCAAAGAAATTTAGATCCTACATTAACAAAATTCCTTTCAGATATCTTGATATGGGCGCTTAGAATTTTGTTATTTGTAACCTTTATTTCAAAACTTGGTATCGAAACTTCTTCCTTTGTTGCCATCTTAGGTGCAATGGGACTTGCAGTTGGTTTATCATTACAAGGTTCGCTTTCTAACTTTGCAGGTGGAATGTTAATCATTGTTTTCAAACCTTTTAAAGTTGGCGATACGATCGAGGCACAAGGAGTTATAGCAACCGTAAGCGAAATACAGATTTTTGTTACCAAAATGCTTACCGCTAATAATCAGACTGTTTTTGTACCAAACGGTGCATTATCAAACGGAACAATTATTAATTATTCGATGCAGGGAGAAAGAAGAGCCGATTTGACTTTTGCCGTTTCGTATGATTCAGATATCAAAAAAGCAAAAGAAGTTCTTTTAGATGTTTTAAATAAAAATCCTAAAGTACTTAAGAAACCTGCTCCCGAAGTTTTTGTAAAAAACCTAACCGCTAGTGCTGTAGAGTTTTCAGTACGACCGTGGGCTAAAAATGTAAATTATGGTGTTGTTTTTTCTGAAACTCTGGAGAATTGCAAAACAGCTTTAGATGAAGCCGGAATTTCAGTTCAACCTTATACACTTCAAAAATAAAATAAATTTATTGTTTTTTTGATGGAGGTGCCATCATAAAATCTTTTAAATAATAAGGCTCAAAATAAGCGACATCGACAGTGTCGCTTTTTTGATATTTATCATAACTGATTTTACTCATGGCTGAAGCCGAAGGGTATTTTATATCTTCCAGAAAAATAAAATTATCTTTTGTTAGAACAGCTTTGCATTTATCAGCACAATCTCCCACGAAATACAATTTTTCAGTAAAATCTTTAAAAGAATCTTCTGTAATAACTTCAGCCAGAATTGCTCTTTCCACTTTCAAATTAGCATTAAAAATTTCACTGTAAACTTCCATTCTTCTGGCATCCAGCATCGGAATTATTTTTCCACCAATAACTTTCGCCTGAGAAGCCAAAGTATGTAATGTATCAACAGCGATCAAAGGAATATTTAAAGCAAAACACAGTCCTTTTGCCGCCGAAACTCCAATGCGTAAACCAGTATAGGAACCAGGTCCCTGACTTACTGCAATTGCAGCTAAATCCTGAACTGTAATTCCAGCTTCTGCAATTGCTTCTTCAATAAAAACATGGAGTTTTTCGGCATGCGAATATCCTTCTTCTGCAATTTCCTTACATAAAATTGTTTTACCATTTTTTGCAATTGCTACAGAACAGTTTTTTGTAGCGGTTTCGATATTGAGAATAAAAGACAAAATTGTTTGTTATTAAAAATTATACAAAAATTAAAGCAGCAAAAATAAGGGTTAATAACCAGAATAATAGAAATGCCACACACAAATTTGCCAATAAAAAGCCTATATATATGATCAACCTTTTTTCTACTGCAAAATATTTAAATTCATCATTATAATATTTTGTTTTATAGACACTATAATGCACCCATATCAAATATGCAATCACACTAAGGAAGCCTCCAACACCACTAAAAATGATTTCTGACGGAACTCCATGCAAAGCAATTATCATACTACAACCTACTTTTTAGGTGCTTCTGCTTTTTTAAGCTTCACTTTGTCGCCAGAATTTAATTCTTTTGAAACTGTTGTATAAGGTCCCGTTATCACAACATCACCCGATTTTAATCCTGACATCACTTCGATATTAGTGTCATCCTGAATACCTGTTTTGATAATTCTAATTTTAGCTTTATCACCAACTTTCACAAAAACACACTCGAATTTTTTATCGCTCTTTGGTACTACTTTTTTCTCATTAGGATCTTCTACTGTAAAATCTTTAACGGCAGCAGTATCAGATTTGACAACCACTGAACTAATTGGCACCGCTAATACATTAGTTTTCGTTTTTGTCAGAATATCAACAGTAGCTGTCATACCTGGTCTAAACGGAGAATAAGAACTCGGTTTTCCTTCTAATAAATCCTGATATGACTCTTTTAGAATACGAACTTTAACCTTAAAATTAGTAACCTGATCTGAAGTCAGCGTAGTGCTTGCCGAATTAGAAATACTTGTTACGGTACCTTTAAATTTCTTTTTTAAGTAAGCATCAACTTCAACATTAGCTTCGTCGCCAATTTTTATTTTTACAATATCATTTTCATTTACGTCAACTTCAACCTCCATATTATTAAGATTTGCTACACGCAAAAGCTCTGTTCCTGCCATTTGTTGAGTTCCTAAAACACGTTCTCCTAACTCAACATTTAATACCGAAATAGTTCCATCTGCAGGTGCATAGATAGTTGTACGCCCTAAATTATCTTTAGCCTCATTTACTGACGCAGAAGCACTTTGAACAGTGTAATATGCATTTTGTTTAGTCGCTTTTGCTACTTCAAAAGATGCAATTGCCTTATCCCAGTCAGATTTTGAAATAACACCTTTGTCATACAAAGTTTTATTACGTTCATAGCTTGCTTTTGCTTCCTTATAACTAGCTTCCGACTGCGTTAAGCCAGCTTTAGTACCCGATAAATTAGAAACTGAACGATTATAGCTTGAAGTATATAAATCTGGATTTATTTTTACCAATAAATCTCCTTTTTTTACAACCTGACCTTCTTTTACATTCAATAAAATAATTTCTCCAGATACTTCAGGTGAAATTTTAACTTCAATTTCCGGCTGAATTTTCCCTGTTGCCGAAACCGTTTCGACAATAGTTGAAGCCACTACTTTTGAGATTTCTACTTCTTTTCCTTCATCCTTATTTCCTATTACTCCCGATTTCGAAAGACCTACTAAAACTGCAATAATAACTACTGCGCCTCCTATCAAGAAATAAACTGTTTTTTTTGACATAATAAATTATTTTGTAATAATTGGGACAATTGGAATTCCAAAGTAGAATTCAAGTATTTTTATTTTAAAAATATAATCATATTTCGTTCTGATAACATCAGACTGAGCATTTGTCAATAATGTTTGCGCCTGTGTAAAATCAAATGAATTCATTAAACCTACATCATACTTCTCTTTAGCATAGTTGTAAGCCTGTTGCCTCGCTTCTAAAGTTACAGTTGATGACTCATAAGTATTTAACGCGCCTTTTGCATTTGTAAAAGCAGTATAAACGTTACGTTGCAAATCTAAACTTTTTTGCTCTAAATCTATTTTAGATTTTTCTAAATTAACTTTATTTCGTTCTACATTATTGCGAACTGAGAAACCGTTGAAAATTGGAACAGAAAGCTGCAAACCAAATGATTGCCCCTTATTATCACTAAATTGATCTAAAATTGGCTGAGGACCGCCTAAAACAGGAGTGAAATTATTTTGCAATACTGCTTGATTCGTCCCTTCAACGAAACCGATCTGAGATGTTGGATTTGCTGTATTTGGGGTTGCTCCTGTTATAATATCTGAATAACTGGCTCTTGTATTAAAATTATAAAAAGCACTTAACGTTGGTTGGTAAGCTCCTTTCGCAATTGCTACATTTTTCTGAGCAATTTCCAGATTAGTCTGCGCCAGTTTTAACTCAGTTCTTGTTTCTTTTGCTTTATTATAAATATCAATTGGACTTTGCGCCATGATATTATTTTCATCTTTTGCATTTGTATCGTCTATTACATCAAAATCTGCAAATTCTTTTAATTGTAAAAGCTGTGCTAAACTTAATTTCGAAATCAGTAAATTATTCTCTGAAACCGTGATTGCCTGTTGGTCTGTCGCAATAGTAGCTTTTAAATCATACAAATCTCCTCTTGGAATAGTTCCCGCATTTACCATTTCTTCAGAACGTTTCAATCGTTTTTCATCAATTGATAATTGTTCTTTTCTTACTTTTAAATCTTCTTTATAAGATAAAATTTGAAGAAAAGCATTAGCAACATTCAGCGAAATATCCTCTTGCATTTTTAGCAATTGATATTGTGAAGCAATAATAGAAAGTTTCGTTCTTCGATACGTATTTTGAATCTGTAAACCCTTGTAGATATCAACTCCGGCACTTAATCCTACTGATGAATATTGAGTTGTCTGATTACGCAAAACACCTGTCGTAACATCCTGATTCAAACCAATATTCCAAGAGTGGGAAGCATTTCCATTTACTGAAGGCAGATACCTGCCAAATGCATCTTTTTTATCTATATCAGCATTTTCTACATCAAGCTCTGATAATTTTATCGTGATATTATTATCTAGTGCATATCGTACACACTCTTCAAGCGTCCATTGTTTTGTTTGTGCCTGGGCTGATAACCCAAACCCGAAAAGAATAGCAAAAACGAAACTATTATATTTATTTATTTTCATATATTTTGAATGAAAGCATAGTAGAAACACTACGCAAATTTAACATTTTTTAAAACCAAAAAACTCCTTATACTTTCAATTATTTTTTCTCTCCTTCACTAATCAAACCCTGATTCCAGATTTTAATTTTATCAGAATTTTTGATACCACTTTTTACCTGAACATATATTCCGTCACTCACACCAAGGACTAAATCCTTTCTTTGGAATTTCTGAGGAGCAGTCTCTACTTCGACATATGGTTTTTGTGTTTTTTTGTCAAATTGCACCAGTGATTCTTTTATAGCCATAACTTTATCAGCTTTTTCTAAAATAATAGAAGCGTTTGCACTTAGACCAGCTCTGATAAAAGTAGCATCTCTGTTTTCTAAAGAAGCTTTTATTTCAAACTGAATTGCACCATTTTCCACTACACCTTTAGGAGCAATATCTGTTAAAACTGCTTCAAATTTTTTATTTTCAATTGCACCAACAGTAATTTCAATTGGCATTTGAACTTTGATTTTCCCTACTTCAGATTCATCTATTTTTCCAATAAAGATCATTCTCCCTACATCGGCAACGCTGGCAATTGTAGTTCCTTCATTAAAGTTATTACTTTCAATAACCTGGTTTCCAACTTTCACCGGAACCGCCAAAACCATTCCGTTTACTGTTGAGCGAATTAAAGTGTTAGCATAACTCCCTAGAGATGTTGTCGTTCCAGTTTTAACGATATCCAAACTTTGTCTAGACGCCAAATAATTTTGTTGAGCTTGTTTATAAGCTAATTGAGCCGCATCAAAATCATTTGCAGAGATTACCTCTTTTTCAAACAAGGTTTTTTGTCTTTTATAGATTTTCTCCTGATTATCTAAAGCAATTTTAGCTGTTTGTACTTGATTTTGAGTACTGCTTACATTAGACACATTGGCAACAACTCTAATTTTTGCAATCATGTCGCCTGCTTTAATTTTCTCACCAGCTTTGATATATACCTCCTCAATAATACCTGAAATATTTGGTTTGATTAAGACCTCTTCGTCAGGTTGAATATTACCAGTTGCAATGGTGGTTTTTACGATTGTTTTAACCTCTGCTTTCTCCGTTTTAAAAACAATTGGAGATTCTTGATTTTTAGCATACAAATAGTAAAGTGCGCCAAAGAAAACTATAGCAATAAAGATTAAAATGGTTACGGTTACTCCTTTTTTCATTTTGTTTTTGGTTTAATCGATTATATTTTGATTGATAATTTATTCTGTTCGTAAAGCATCTACAGGCTTCACATTAATTGCGGTCTGTGCCGGAATAAATCCTGCCAACAAACCAGATCCTACTAATATTAATAATGCCACAAATACGACTCCTAAATCAACACTTGGGTTAGCAAACATAGTGTTACTATCGGGGGGCATCGAATCTAAAATCATATTTAAAATAGCAATAATTCCTGTTGCGACGGCAATGCCAAACATTCCTGAAATGATAGTTAAAAATATTGATTCCGATAAAATTTGTCCACGTATAGCACCAGGCGTTGCACCTAAGGCCCTGCGAATTCCAATCTCCTTTGTACGTTCTTTAACTACAATAAGCATAATATTCGAAATTCCGATAACACCTGAAATTAAAACCAGTGTTCCGACAAAATAAGCAATGATTTTTAAGATGTTAAACAAACTCTGCACTTTATTGAATTGTTCATATAAATCAAAATTACCTACTGCACGATCATCAGCCGGGTTTATCGAATGAAGTGATTTTATTAATTCAAGAATTTTTGGTTTCAAATCAGTTATCGAAGTTTCATCCTTTGCTGTAAGTGCCATCCAGCCCACTTTGTCTCCGTAGTTAAACGCTTGCTGAAAAGTCGTAAACGGAACGAAAATATTCTTTTGCTCCTGTTCTGCATTTCCGCCTTGTTGTTTAGAGTGGTAAACACCAACTACCATAAAATTAACTCCGTTCACTTTTATATAAGTTCCTATAGCCTCTTCTTCTTTTTCATAAAGTTCGCTAATAACCCCTTTTCCAATTACTGCAATTTTTCTTTTCTCAAGAATATCCTGTTGATTGATAAAACGCCCTTTTATGATATCCATTGGTTGTTGCTTAATCAACTCCGGATAATCGCCATAAACAGTAAATGCAGAAGTCTTTGTACCACGTACCACGTTATTTGTCCCATTAAAATCTCCTAATTGATTTCTCGGTGAAACATATAATAAATCTGGTAAAGCCGCTTTTAAAGCTGCTACATCACTATTTCTAAAATCATAACGACGCGTTTTAGGCAAACCTTTATAGGCTTTTGAAGTTGTCTGACTCCACATAAACATCGTGTTTGTAGCAATTCCGTCAAAACCTTTTTTAATACCATTTTCTAAACCATTTCCGGCAGCCAATAATATCACCAAAATAAATATACCCCAAAACACACCAAATGCAGTCAGAGTTGTTCTGAACACGTTAGCCGTTAAAGCCTGTAAAATCTCATCCCAATTATCTTTCTTAAACATAATTATTCGTCTCTAAGTGCTACAATAGGTTTAATTTTGGCCGCTCTGTATGCTGGAAAAAATCCTGCTAATGCTCCTGCAAATACAAGTAGCGCAAGTGTTGTCAATGCCACACTGAAATCGACTTCGGGATGTTGGAAATATTCACTTTGCACCATCGGACCAACAAATTCCAACAATAATAAACTTGCTAAAAGTCCCACAAAACCAGCAATGGTAGTAATAAAAATCGACTCATGAAGAATCATTGAAATGATTGAAAACGGAGATGCACCAAGTGCTTTTCTGATTCCTATTTCTTTTGTTCTTTCTTTTACGATAATTAACATAATGTTACTTACCCCAACAACTCCGGCAATGATCGTACAAATTCCCACCCACCAAAAAAACAATCTGATATAAAGATTCAGATCATAAAATTGCTTAGCATCTTCAACTGAATTATAAACACCAACCCCACCGTCATCTTCAGGAGCTACCATATTTCTGCTTTTCAGCAAATCCTTCAAATCTTGTGTAAATTTTTTAGATTGTGCTAAAGCTTCGTCATAATCATTTGTTTTTTTCATCGTAAAAAACAAATTGCTTATTTTATCTCCACCACCAAAAGCTCTTTGGACAGTTGTTAAAGGTAGATACGCTCTCGCTTCTTCTCTTTCCCCTCCCGGATCAGTAAAAACCCCAACTACCTTAAAATTAATGCCATTGATTATGATTTCTTTGCCTAGAGCATCTTTGTCTTTAAACAAATCCGTTTTAACTTTCATTCCAATACAAGCTACCTTTTCATTGTTGGCCAAATCTGAGCTATTTACATAACGTCCCTGAACTATTACAAGGTTTTCAATTCCGCCATAATCTGGAGTAACACCTCTATATTGATAACTACCTGATTCTTTTCCGTACGAAAATGCACCTCCCCAGAAATTATAGGTTGACGCTCTCATATCTAATTTATCATCAAATTTCTGTACAGATTGATTAAAATCGCCGTCCCTATACTGAATTTGTCTTCCTGGATTCAACCCTTTATACTCTTTTGTAGTCGTTCCCGACCAAACTTCAATGATACCGGCAGCGTCACGTTCGAATTGTTTTTCAATTCCGTTTTGAAGTCCTTTACCAGCACCAAGCAAAATCACCAAAATAAAAATACCTGAGGCTACAGAAATTCCAGTTAAGAATGTTCTTAGCCTGTTTTTAGAGATTGCTTCGAATATTTCCTGCCAACGCTCAATATTAAACATAAGATGAAGCTCTAACTTGTTCTACCTTTTTATCATCAATGATTAATCCATCTTTCAGGACCACATTTCTTTTGCACATCGCGGCAATATCAGGTTCGTGGGTAACGATCAAAATAGTTTTCCCTTCATCGTTAATTCCTTGAATAAGCTCCATAACCTCATAGGAAGTTTTGGTATCTAAAGCTCCTGTTGGCTCATCTGCCAGTAAAACTTTTGGGTTTGAAGCTAATGCTCTAGCGATTGCAACACGTTGCTTTTGCCCTCCTGAAAGTTCATTTGGTAAATGGTGCGAATGCGAACCTAAACCCACTTTTTCCAAGTATCTCATGGCAATTTCGTATCGCTCTTTTCTTTTTATTCCCTGATAATACAATGGCATCGCAACATTATCAAGTGCACTTTTATAATTAATCAAATTAAAAGATTGAAAAACAAATCCTAAAAACTTATTTCTGTATTTAGAGGCTATCGTTTCATTCAATTTTTTAATAGGAGTTTTATCTAAAATATAACTACCTGAATCTGCCTCATCCAAAATTCCTAAAATATTAAGAAGCGTAGATTTTCCTGATCCGGATGACCCCATTATAGCAACCAGCTCGCCTTCTTCAATATTAAAGTTTATTCCTTTTAACACATGTAATTCTGAACTTCCCATTTTATAGGATTTATGTAAATCTTTGATTTCGATCATGGTACTGTTAAATTTTAAAACAATAATAACATTTTTATTAAGTAATTTATGGTAAGAAAACGTTAATAATTTCGTTTTGATATTAGAATAAGACTCTATTTCTTATCAAATGTTACACATTTTTACAATAATATAATTGTTTTCTTAATTTTGCATCACTCAAAAAAATCTTAATGATGAAGTTTTTTTCAATTTTCTCTTTATTCACAGCACTTACGCTGCTTTCAGGATGTTCAACATCACAAAAATTAGAAACGTTAAAACCCGAGCCAGATGATGCAAGTCCGTTAGTTTATGATGCAAATCCATCTTTTATCAACCTCCCAATAACGGTAAAATTGAGCGATATTGAGTATCAGACCAACTCAATTTTAAACGGATTAATTTATGAAGACAATAACATCGAAGACGATGATATTGAAATGAAAATTTGGAAACAAGCTCCAATAAAAATCCAAAACGATCGCGCAAATCCGGATAAAAAGATAAAAACTATCCTGCCTTTAAAAGCAACTATTAAATATCGAATTGGAACAAAAAAACTCGGCGTTGAACTTTACGATACCCGTGAATTTAATTTAAATGGAGTTATTACTTTATCAAGTGAAGTAGCGTTGACAAATTGGAAATTAAATACCAAAACGGAATTCAAATCATTAGATTGGAACGAAAGTCCGACAATGCAGGTTTTCGGAAAAAATATACCAATAACGTATTTAGTAAATCCTGCTATTTCAATTTTTAAATCTAAAATTGAAAAGAAAATAGATGAAGCAATTGAAAAATCAATGGATTTTAAACCGAATGTTTTATCTGCTTTAGAAAAAATATGTACGCCTTTTCAAATGAGCGACACTTATGAAAGCTGGCTGCGAATTACTCCTGTTGAAATCTATTCTACAAACGCAAAACTTAAAAATGATTTATTTTTATTGGATATGGGAGTAAAGTGCAATATGGAAACTATTGTGGGCAAGCAACCTGAATCTAAATTCAACGCCAATAAAATTGTCCTAAAACCTGTTGCTAAAATTCCAAATCAAATTGCTGCTAATATTGCTGCAATTTCAACCTATATTGATGCTTCAAAAATAATGACGAAGAATTTTGCAGGCCAGGAATTTGGTTCAGGAAGCAAAAAAATAACGGTGAAAAATGTGAATATCTGGCACAAAGATGGCAAAATGGTTATTGCACTGGATGTTTTAGGATCTATAAACGGAACGCTTTATTTAAATGGATTTCCACAATACAATCCTCAGACAAAAGAAATTTATTTTGAAAAACTGGATTATGTTTTAGACACCAAAAGCAAATTAATGCGCACCGCAAGTTGGTTGGGACAGGGTTATATATTAAGAAAAATGGAAGAAAGCTGCCGTTATTCTATTCAACCCAATTTAGAAGAAGGCAAAAAAAGCATGGCTACGTATCTTAAAAACTACTCTCCTATGCCAGGTGTATTTGTAAATGGGAAAATAGAAGACATTCAGTTTGATAAAATTCAGTTGACGAATCAGGCCATTATTGCTTTTATAAAAATATCCGGAACCGTAAATGTTTCTGTTGATGGATTGAAATAAAATACACAAATCCATAAAAAAGAAAAAAGCAGTAAAAATTATACTGCTTCTTTCTTTTTTGATTGGTACATTCTATAAATCAGAAAACCAATAATTCCAACAAGTAAATACGGAATTATCATCAAGTAAACAATTCCATCATTGACTGCCTCTGCTTTTTTCACATTAGAATCTCCCGCAAGAGCTGCCCTGCACATCGCACATTGAGCATTAGCGGTAAAAGAAAAGAATATAGAGAACAGAACATAGAAATATGTAGTTGACATTAATTTTCTAACTCCACCTCTATTTTCCATTCTATTTTCTTTAATCTTTATTCTATTTTCTATTTTATGCATAATAAGGAGAAATCATTAAGTAAACCACTACACCTGTTACAGCGACGTACAACCAAAGTGGAAAAGTTATTTTAGCTATTTTTCTGTGTCTGTCAAAACGTTGTGCCAAGGCTCTAACATAAGTAATTAATACCAAAGGAATAATAGCGATGGACAATAAAATATGACTAATTAAAATCACAAAATATACATAACGAACCGATCCAATTTTAGCTGTTTCAGCTAAATTAAGAATTCCATCGTGATTCAAATCTCCAAATTTAGTAGAATCAGCTGTCATGTGATACGCAACATACATAACTAAAAAAGCAACTGATAACATAATAGCAAAAGTCATTAATTGCTCATGCAATTTACGTTTACCGTTTTTGATAGAAATAACCGCCCACACCAAAACTACGGCTGTAATACCATTTGTAGTTGCATAAATTGGGGGTAAAAATGAAAGTGGTTCAACATCAATTCCGAAATCTTTTAATTTGACTCCAAATAAAATTCCAACCACAACCGGTATTACAATTGAAACAGCAACAATAAACTTGCCGAATTTTTTTTCTAATGAATTATCTTCCATTTTATTCTTCTAATAATATTTTAATATCTTCCTGTATATCTCTAACTCCCTTTTTATCTAGTCCGTCGTAGTACAAAATTGGGTTTCCAAATTCATCTTTTCTACAACGAATATTTCCATCCTTATCAATTAAAGCAAATAAACCTGAATGCTCAAAACCACCATTTACCTTTGCATTTTCCCCCGCATACAAGTTGAATCCTTTGTTTGACAGATCCATTATTGTTGCTTTATCACCCGTTAAAAAATTCCAGTTCGACGATTTTACCCCTAACAACTTTGCATGATCTTTTAAAACTTGCGGTGTATCATGAGCCGGATCAATTGTAATGGATACGATTCCGAAGTTTGGATTTCCAAAAAAAGTTTTCTCAATCTCTAACATGCTTAAATTCATCTTTGGACAAATAGAAGGACAGGTGGTAAAGAAAAACTCTAAAACATAAACTTTTCCTTTATAAGTTTGATTTGATACTTTAGCGTTATCCTGATTGGTTAATTCAAATTTGGGAGCCGGACCAATAGTCAATAATTTAGCATCTGATTTTGAAGTTTTCAAACCTACATTATCCAAGCGATTTCCTTTTACAACGTCACCATTTTTTATTCTGTCCACGATTTTTGGCACTGCATAAATTCCGAAGATTAAAACAATAAACGAAATTCCGATATATGATTTGTTTTTAAACATAATTTAAAAATTAAAGTTCTTTTGTGGCATTGTGATTCTTTTTTAAAGCAGCGCGATATTCATATAATATGATTTTAAAATCATCAAGCATTTCATTGCTTAACTCAGATGGATGAAAAGTATCATAACCTTCTTTGTATTCGTCTTTCTTATCTTTTGAGGCTCCTTTTCTACCTCTTAAATTTCTTGCTTTATCTACGATATAAACATTTGAAGTTCCAAGATTTTGATCTAATTTTCCTTTCAAATGCAATTGATCGTAAAAGGTTTTAATTTCCTGGGGAGAAGCAAAAACAAAATGCCAACCAGATACATCTGTAAAAGCACCTAAAGATTCTTCAATTTTCTGCGCATCATTTTCTGTTCCTAAAGGGCAAACAACTACAAACTGCAAATCTTTAAAGCCATTATAACGTTGGTAGATTTTCTCATTCAGATTGAAAAAATTTCCTCTGTTTTTTAGAATTTCAGAACCTGAAAAACCAAGAATAGTTATCTTGTTATTTAGGGTTACTTTTTCACCTTTTAGTGATTTCCAATTACCAAAGTCGGCAATTTTAGGAGTTATTGTTGGAAGTTTAGTAAAACTGTTTACTCCTGAAGCAAAAAATAAATAGGCTACAATCGGCAGAACAAAAAGTACAAAGAGAACTATATTTTTTTTCATTGTATTAACGGAAGTTATTGAGGTACAAAAATAAAAAAAGCTCCGTTAAACGGAGCTTCTTTTCGAATTAATATCATGTTAAAAATTCCATTTAATAGTAGAATCTTTAAAAACCCCATAAATATAATGCCCTTCTGTCAAAAGAATAAACAATAAATATAAAACTAGGAAAATAACTGGTGATACAACAGACCATCTAAGGCTGCTTTTTTCACCTTCCATGTGCATAAATGCCCATACTATATAATAAGCTTTGAAAATTGTAAGGATATAGAAAATCCAGTTCAACAAATTCAAACCTACAAAATGATTAAATTCTAATGATTCTGGTTTTAAAATACCCAGAATAACTTCTACTGTAGTTACTACTGAAAGTAATGCAAAAACAAACCAGATTCTTTTTGTATTTGATACGTGTTCGTGTGACATAATAATTAAAATCTAAAATTAAACTAAGTAGAAAACTGTAAATACAAATACCCAAACTAAATCGACAAAGTGCCAGTATAAACCAACTTTCTCTACCATTTCGTAGCTTCTTCTTTTCTCGTAAGTTCCCAATAATACATTAAAGAAAATAATGATATTGATAATAACTCCAGAAAATACGTGGAAACCGTGGAATCCTGTAATGAAGAAGAAGAAATCAGCAAATAATTTACTTCCGTACTCGTTTCTTGTTAAGTTAGCTCCTTCTACTACATATTTTGCAGTACTTAGACGAGACTCAGATTCTGCTCTTGTCAATACTGTTTTTTTCTTTTTATCAGTAAGCTGCTCCGTTCTGATCAATAATTCAGGATGTGCTTTAAAACCAGCCTGTACTTCAGCAACAGTATAAGTCGGCTGCGTTTCAGCATCTTCCACAAACCAAGTACCATGTGATCTTGTAAGTGCTTGTCTTTGTTCCGGCAATTTTACCGCAAATTTTTCAAGAGCTACTCTGTTGCCTTGTGCATCAACAAACTGCAATAAACTTCCACCTGCTGTTTCTACTGCACCATATTCCCCTTTAATGAAGTTTTTCCATTCCCAGGCTTGTGAGCCAACGAAGATTAAACCTCCAATAATAGTTAAGAACATATAAACAGCAACCTTTGTCTTTTTCAATTGGTGACCTGCATCAACAGCCAAAACCATTGTTACAGATGAGAAAATCAAAATAAAAGTCATTAAGGCTACATAATACATTGGAGCCGAAACGCCATGCATAAATGGGAAGTGAGTAAACACTTCATCAGCCAAAGGCCATGTTTCAATAAATTTAAATCTAGAAAAACCATAAGCAGCAAGGAATCCAGAGAATGTCAAGGCATCTGATACGATAAAAAACCACATCATCATTTTACCATAACTTGCTCCTAATGGCTGAATGTCTCCGCCTCCCCAAGTTTTTTCGTCGTTATTTGCAGTAGTAACTGTCGCTTCCATAAAAGATATTCGTTAAAAAGTTCCCAAATTTACGTTTTTTTCTTATTTAAAGAAATATAAAAATAAAAATAATAAAACCCACAATAAGTCTAGAAAGTGCCAATACATTGCACCTAGTTCTATACCAAGAGTTTGAGTCGAATTGTATTTTTGTTTAAAATGATTATAAATTACAATTAAAAGTGAAATTAGTCCACCAAGCAAGTGTAATAGGTGTACAAAAGCAATAATATAAAGGAAAGTCGCAGTAATTGAACTACCCTGACCAGTCATATAATAACCACTATCCATGATTTGTCCAAAACCTTTAAATTGCAAAATCACAAATAAAATACCTAAGACAAGAGTTGCCAATAAGAAATTTGTCGTAGCTTGTCGATTGTCTTTTTCAATTGCTTTTTTTGCCAAATAAAATGTCACGCTGCATCCTATAATTACAGCTGTACTGTAAAAAAATGCTGTTGGTAATTCAAAATTCTTCAACCAATCTGCTCTTGATTTACTTACTACAAATGCACTTGTAAGCCCGGCAAACATCATGGTCATACTTACCATGGCGAATAACAAAATCAGTTTAGCCGATTTTGATTTTCGTAATTGTTCCTCACCTGTTGTCATTGTCATTTCCATAACTATCTTAAAAATTTATCTACTATATATACTATCTGCAATAGTGATATGTACGAAACACTCACCAACATTAATGTTCTTGCCGATTTTGCTGTTCTCAACTTATATAAACGAACTGCATAAAACAACATCCACAAACCTAATATAAATACTATAGCTGCAGCAATTGGACTAATAAACAACTGTCCTGTAAAGCCCAAAACAGGCAATAATGAAGCTATTATTAACCAAACGGTATACAAAATAATCTGCAATGCTGTGCCTTTATCTTTTTTACCTGTTGGAAGCATAAAGATTCCAGCTTTCTCGTAATCTTCATACAAAAACCATCCAATAGCCCAAAAATGAGGAAATTGCCAGAAAAACTGAATCAAAAACAAAGTTCCTGCTTCAATACCAAACTCTCCTGAAGCAGCTACCCAACCTAACATGAACGGAATCGCACCAGGAAACGCACCAACAAAAACTGATAACGAAGTTACCGTTTTTAATGGCGTATAAATACTTGTATATAAAAATATTGAAATTGCAGCAAACATTGCCGACTTCGCATTTATTGAATATAGCAAACCAATTCCCAAAATAGTCAGCAGACTTGCTACAAACAAAGCTACTTTTGGTGACATTCTTCCAGACGGAACCGGGCGATTTTTTGTACGATCCATTAATGAATCAATATCTTTTTCGATCACTTGATTAAAAGCATTCGAAGCTCCAACCATACAATATCCTCCTATAGACAAAATGATCAAAACACTCCATTTAAAAGGGTGCTCGTCATTTACACCCAATAAATATCCCGCAATCGAGGAAAACAAAACACTAATAGCCAATCCTGCTTTAGTTATTTCTTTAAAATCTTGAAATATTGATTTAAACGAGAATGTGTTTTTTGTAGTATTCAAACCGTTATTGTTTGTATGTTTCTTTTGAGTGGTGCAAATGTACAAATTAGATTGTAGAATTCCTGACTATAAAATTAGATTTTTTTCAATAAAACCTTTATAAAATAAGGACTTGTAAATCTTTAACACAATTATTTCGAAAAATCTTATTAAATCTTAGTAATCAAAATACCAATTGAAGACATCAGTGCGCAGTCCGATGGTGAACCATGTTGTACTTTGTTTGAAAGTTGTAGCTGTTTCTTGTGTTGGGTCAAAATTTCTATAGATAAAGCTTCCAAACAGCTTCAAATTCGTCATTGGATTTATTAGATAACCAGCCTGAATATCTGCAATAAGAACACTTGTTTTGTTTCCCTGCCCTACTTTTACACCAGTATCGTATGGTCGCTTTTCATCGTAACTTTTATAAATATTACCTCCGTAATTATAACTATCCTCAGTGGTATCAAAATCCAAGCCTCTCGTACCCATTGTAAACTTAGCATCACCAAAATAACGTCCTTTATGATATCGGCCAATTACCAGCAGCTCATTAAAATTTCCACCCCATTGATGTCCCACACTTTGATTATTATGACCATAGTTTGTTATAACAGCGCTATGTGAGTACACATAAGGACGAACATGATTGTATTCTAATTGCAGCAATAAATCCTTCACTTTAAAAGCATTGAAATATTTTGCCCCTAATTGATAACCAAACTTATTAGCCCAACTCTGCTCTCCTCCTGTCATATCTCCAGCTGAAAATTCATCCAACAAAAATTGACCATACAAATTAACTGTATTGTTCCACTTATATTTAGCTGTAAATCCCAAAAGTGCATTTCCACTTCTAGAAGATGAAGCAAACTCAACAGTACGATAAAAAATAATTGGATTTACAAAATTAACATCAAAACCTCTATTATTGCTATCGGTCCAAACCACAGATTCAAAAAAGCCTAAATTTAATTTATTCGAAACATTCCAGCTTAAATAATGATTTGCCATGAATTTTGTCGCATATGTTTTTTCAACCGTAACATCAGGACGAACATCTTTTAACCACATATACGTGTTCGTATATTTTATTTTCCAAAAAGTGGTGTTGATTTTAAAATACGGATAGGGACTGGCTCCATCACTTTCTAACAAAGAACGGTAACCGTCTCCAATAAAATTCCTTCCGTAGCCTAACTGAAAATCAAAAAACTTGCTTGGCGTGTAGGTAATATTAGCTTCTGCCAAAGGAAAATCGTATGCATCTGTTTTAAATCTTTTTGCAATACCAACCCCTGGAATAATTGCCGGATTTCCTCCAGAAGGTTTTAATGTTTCGGCATAATCATTAAAATAACCCGCAAATCTTCCCTGGCTTTCAAAAACTGTGGTTGTAAAATTTATTTGTTTTCCCAAACCACCTCTAAAATTAAGAGCTCGCGTATTTACGTAGGTATATGACGCATCAAGATCTGATGCTTTACCCATTTGCAAATCAACTAGAGGATTTAAAGCCAACCAGTAATCTTCTCCCTGTATCTGAACCAAATTCTCATTCCACCATTTTCTTCCCAACCAGGTTGAAGCCTTTTTTTTAAGCGACTCATTAAGAGTTTTTAAATCATAATATTTAGAAACCTCAGCATAAGTATAAGGCTTTGAAGCAGTATGATTGTTACTTCCAACCTGGTTCATTGCACCATCAAATTGCGCATAATAACTATGCGAAAACGGAATATTTAAATGGCTTTCGAATTCAGGATTATTGTATTTTTTATACACGATACTATCAAGCTCCGTCATTGGCTTTTCGACTGGCTTTAAAATTTCTGCAGCTGCCAAAGCTTCAGCCTCTATTTGCTCTGAACTTTTTAGCGGAATATTTATCGAAATTGTATATTTTGAATACGTTGGTTTTCCATTATAAGTTGATGGTTTAATGTGAGGAAATTGACCAAAAACCCTTTTCGCTTCTTCAGCTAAGACATCATTAGCTGCGTTCACATAGATCACTTTAAAAACACCAGTTGCATCTACTTCGAAAAGCACTTTTACTTCACCTTTATAATTGGTTTGTTTTAAGTTTTCAGTAACTTTAAAATTATTAAACACAAAATCCTGAACTTCTTTATAGAAACAATTTTCCAGTTTTTTAGATTCTAAATTTTCGCAATTTGGAAAAACAGGAAATTGTTCAATTGTGAAACCGGGCTTTACAGAAGAATTATTAATTTCCTGGGCAGAAACAAATAAAGCAGTTAATGTTAAAATAAAGGGCAAAAAAATCTTATTCACGTAAATTTTGGTTTTCATTTAATAATCATTTGGGGCATTCTCTCTGTTTGCAATTTCTTTTGCTGCCGAAGTTCCGATTCGTTTAACACCTAAACCAATCATTTCAATTGCATCTTTGTACGATCTTACTCCTCCGGCTGCTTTTATTGGCAAGGGTGATGCATTTTCCAGCATCATTATAATAGATGCCATTGTTGCTCCGTTTGGTAAATCATTTTCAGTTTTATAAAAACCTGTCGAGGATTTTACAAATACCGAAGCATAGTCGTCTTCTTTAAAATTTGATATGACTACATTTTTTATCAATGCAGAAATTTGCATAATTTCTTTATCTGTCAAAGCGGCAACTTCAATTATCCATTTTACAGTTTTATTTTGCGCTAATCCAATTTGTGTACCGTAAACAATCTCTTGTTTCAACAAAGCAATCTCACCATTTTTAAAAGCTTCATAATTGCACACAAAATCTAAATCATCAGCTCCATCTTCTATTGCCTGATTCGCTTCTTTAATCTTATCTTCGATTGAAGATTTGCCTTCAGGAAAATCTATTACCGTTCCAACAAGTAAATTCGAGTTAGCTTTCAAAATCATTTCTTTAGCCAAACTAACATGTTTTGGCCGAATCATAATCAGTTTAAAACCTTCTGTAATTGCTTCCTGAATTACATTTTTAACAATGTCAATATTTTCCTCTTCCGAAAGCCCAGCATGGGAAGCAGTTTTCAAATATGTCGAATCTAAATATTGCTTTATATTCATGACTTTGCTATTACATCGAATTTTGACAAAAATACATTTTAATTCTAAATAAAAACATTGCTATTTAAGCTTGATTTTTTTTGAAAATAAAAAAACCCACCGAGGTGGGTTTCTTATGAAATTATATTTTATCCAATTTCCTTCTGAAAGCGATTGCAGTAAAAACCGCAATGGCCCCCCCAATTGTATTTGCTAAAATATCTGTTACATCTGCTGCTCTTGTTACCGTAAAAACACCTTGTAAGATTTCGATTGTGATTCCGAAAAAAACAGAAAATATAAACGAAACCAGATAAGCTTTATAATCATTAGCTTCTCTTCCTTTAAGCTCTTTTTTGAAAAACAAAATCCAGGAAATTGTAAATCCAAAATGAAAACAAAAATGTACAACTTTGTCTATACTTGGGAAATTTACAGCAGGAATATTACTTGAGTCTGTCAAACAAAAATAAGAAATGATTCCCGAGCAAATAATTGCCCAAATAAGCAATAATTGTTTAGGCACCGATAAGTTGTTTATAAGCTTCATCAGATAATAAAGAATCTATTTCTGATGCATCAGCAATTTTAATTTTAATCATCCATCCAGCTCCGTAAGGATCAGAGTTAACTGTTTCTGGTGCGCTTTCCAAGCTATCATTAAAAGCAATAATTTCTCCTGTTAAAGGCAAGAATAAATCAGAAACTGTTTTTACAGCTTCTACTGTACCAAAAACCTCATCTTTATCCAATGTCTGATCTAAAGTTTCTACTTCAACATACACTATATCTCCAAGCTCTTTTTGAGCGAAATGCGTAATTCCTACAGTTGCAACATCTCCTTCGATGCTAACCCATTCGTGATCTTTTGTGTACTTTAAATTTGCTGGTATGCTCATAATACTATGTTTGAAATTGATAATTGAATTTTTTAGCCACAAATGTAACAATCTTCTAATGAAATCCCGTTTAGAAACTAAAAAAATTAATTCCCGAAATTATATCGCAGTGTAAAACCTGAACGAATGTTCGTTAACGGAAATGAAGTTGATATTACAGCTTTTGAGAACGAGTGATCGTAATAAAATATTGCAGTCAGGTTTTTACTAAATGCATAATCAGCTGTAAGTTTTAATGACCAGATATTCTGACCAGCTGCAAGCTGATTGTTATCATAATCCAGGTAACGCACTAACGTCTGATTATTTCTATAGGAGAAATCAGCCTTTATATTAATATCACTTTTTATAATTCCCGTTGGATTGTCTGCAAGTCTTGAAGAGAAAATAACATCTTTAAAACGATATCCTAAACCAACAATATACTCCAGACCTTTAACCTCTGTCAATAAATTATTATCAAAACTCATCGATAATGCCCTGTCTTTTTTAATTTCTGTCAAGACTCTTAAAGAGCTCTTCAATTCAAAATCCATACGGATAAGTGGACTAAATTGCTCTACTAAATTGACATTAGACATAATAGTTTCATTATAGAAATTGGTATTAACATCCTGCCCGCCCGGTTTCTCATTATAATCAAAGTTAGACCTAAACTGATTTATAGTATAGGATGCTCTATAATTATGCTGTAATGAAAAACGTCTAAATTTATCTTTAAAATATTTGTATCGCATTAAACCGTTGTACTTAATACTCCAGTTTGGAATTGGGAAACTTCTAAAAATATCGGTCGAACTACTTGAAGCATTACCTCCGGAATAGGCAGCCAAAAATGAAGGCAACAAAACGGCCTGATTACTTTTTGTAAAGCCTATTGGATATCCCTGATTAGATGTGTAAATCTCTCTCTTCTGCTTATCAGGGTCGTTATTAGGATCTACCGGTGGCGCCGGAATTGGATTAGCTGCATCTCCATATCGAGGAATAGCGGCTCCTGCACCATAATGCTCTTCAGCAAGTCGATTTGCAATAACCAAACGATTATTTCTAAAATCATCAAAAGCTGCAGATTCAATTTCATTACTGGTCGAAAAGGATGTTTTAATTAATACAGTTGAAATAGAGAACATCCCATAAGTGTATGGTGATAAAGGCGTATATTGTTTACCTCCAAGTGTATCAATAACACTATACTGTTCTGATGAGTTTTCAGAATAGGCACGATCCATTGCCAAATCAATCTTTAAATCAGGCAACAAATCGATATTGGCTGTGATTTTCAAAAGTTTGTTTGTTACTTGTGTAAAGTTCTGATTGAAATTATCATAATCCGTCAACCACCCATTTTTCGCAGCCTCATAACGTACATCATCCTGACTTCCAAAAACGAATCCCAACGAAGGTTTTGCCGTTCCAAAGAAACCAACTCCAGGTGTATAACCTGGCAATACTGTCCCACTATTCTTAGTATAATTAACCTGAATGTTTTTTACACTCGTCAAAATTCCAATCATTCCATCGTAAAATGGACTACTATTATTTATTGGTTTAGCTGTATTGACAATTTTTTCTCCCGGTTTTGGCGGAGCAGTCGCTTTAGGTTTTGCAGATTTTGCACCCGGAGTCAAACCTAAATACTTATACAACATATTCATATTAAGGGTTGTTGTCAGCGTATTCGAATTAGCATTCTGAATCGTATTCCCTAAATCAAACATATTCCCATCCGGATCAACATATTGAGACAATGCTGTTGAAGATCGTTGCCAACTATAATCAGCCGTATAGGAATAACTCGCTTTCACAAAACTTAAAAGAGGAATCTTATTAATTGGAATATCGTAGTTCAATACTAATTGCTGTAAGTGTTGATTTGGTGTTCCTACATCCCAATAACTATCCCAAATATTAAAATCTTCTTTAGGAGTATTATCTTCATTCATATAATTTTTTACAATATTATTTGAAGCAGCATTATAATTTATTTTTAATGATTTTGTCAAATTATAACCAAAACCATATTGATAATTAAATGCAAAATTTCGTCTGTAAAGTGGTTCAAGCCCAATTCCCTGCGTCTCTACATCTCTATATTGCTGGCGATTGCTCTGTCTTAAAATATTTGTATTAAATGTTATATTCGATGGTAAGTAATTAAAGTTAAAATCGCTCAACATTTTCCAATATTCACTTTTCTTCATAAACTTTGTATCCTTGAAAGGAACTACTTCTTTTGGCTGAAAAGTATAAGCATAATTCACAGCAGTGTTTGACTGCTCATCCTCATAGTCTTCGACTTCATAATCATGACGTTCCACCTGATTGTAGGATTGCGAAAATGTAAAGTTTTCCACATCATAAACATGAGGCTTTTGTTCAGGAGCACGATCTTTTCTAACACCAATAAAGTTGATACTTTTTCGCTTTGTATAATCTACAGCACGCGTTCTGATATTATCTTTTTCATCCGGATCAGTTGTCTCATTTAACAATTGATCTAGTTTTATATCCTGATTAAAAGGATCGTATTCCGGCGTAATTACTTCTTCTCCTATCGCATAATTAAAAGGTAAATTAATTCCCCATTTTTGAGGCAATAATTTTCCTAAATTTAAATTTGTTACAATGTTGTATTGCTGAATATCTTCACGATCTCTTTCATTGGCACCTTGCTCCAAAGATCCAAAACCAATCGTGCTTTTTCTACCGACAGCAGAAAGTGTTGCAAAATCAGCCATATTGGTGTCGACATTTAATAACGCAGCCATACCTCCTTTGTTATCCAAATCAGACATACGAAGCTCATTAAACCAAACTTCTCCTTTAATATCTTTATGATCTGCCCTACTTTTTACCCCCACCATTAAATTTCTTACTAAACCAAAATTAGGATTTCCTTTGATCCCTAATTTCAATCTACCATCACCATCTCCTCCACTTAAACTCAAATCGTCATCTGGGTAATAAACTCCATTTATATCTCTCTTAGTAGAATTAATATCGATACTCATTGCCTGAATTTTCATCTTGGTCAAGAGTTCCATTGCCAAATCAATATTATTCTCGTCAAGCCAAACCAAATCAGGACTGATCGTACACGAACCACCAGTTCTTGTAACTTTTAAAGGAATTTCGACCTGATAATAGTTCTGAGTAAAATCATTTCCAAAACGAATGAATCCTACCATTTCATCATCTAACAATGTATTTTCGTTAGGTAATTGTTCGGCATGCAAGAACATTTTAAGTTTTTTGTATTGACGCATATCAACACTAACATTCTTAAATACCGCTCTGGAATCCTGATATTGTAAACCTGTTCCACCCACTCTCAATGCTAATGATTGCTCATTTTGATTGATAATAGTATTGTTATTATACAATTGTTCTCTCTGAACTCCTGGCGGGATAACATAATTCACAGGACATTTTGTACCATTTTCCTGAATGTTAACTGCTGCAACATCAAATTCGGTACCATCATCATCAGGGTTCGTATCGTTGGCATCAAGTGTACCGGTATATCTTCTCCACTCTCCTCTTACCAAATCCAATGCTCCAAAACGCATGGTCATCTGGTTGTTAAAACCAGTCATAAACATACGCATGAAACGAATAGATCTAAAATCTGTAATGTTTCCAATTGTATTTTGCGGCTGAGCAACAGGAATTTTAAACTGAATCCATCTTGCGTTTGTTGTACCTCCATTTGGCAATTCTATATTAGTTACTTCACGGATGTCTGTAATATAATTTTGACCTACCTGCATTCCCGGTTTTACATCAATACTGTATTCATAATAGGCATTAATAGTACTCATTGTATTGTCACGATTAATATCCTCAACATCAGGTAAAGTAGTTGATCCACGATTAGGATCATCAACACTTACAGCTGAATTCCCTTCAACACCATTGTATTTTTTATAGCGATCTAAAACACCACCTTCTGTATTTAAATAATACGTATAGTTATCCGCCGCCGGATCTTCTTCTCCTCCATAATTAGTGTAAACACTACCTTCTTGCGAATTTGGAAGACCATCCAAACCAACGTCCTGATTTTTACGATTATCCGGATTTGTATCAAATGCATAAATTAAGGATTGAGAAGCGGGAACGTCTCCCCAAATTGGTCGAGGATTTACCATTACCTGATCCGGACCTAATCCGTTTTCATATTGTTTTCTTTGATCTTTTAAAACATCTTCAGAGATTTCACCTAAATTGAAATAGATTTTACCTGTATTGTTTGGTTGTGCCTCTGCATTTCCAACATAAGGATCAAGTATCCAAAACTGGATATACTCTACATTCCCTTGCTCAAAATTGGTTGAATTAAGAGAACGCATAATTCCACCAAAATTCGACGTTGCAGGATCACTACTAAAACTAGGATTATTATTATATGGTCCACGCTCAGAAGGAAAATAAGTTAAATCAAGTGTATTAATAACCTGTATCTGGCCCTGAGCAATATCAGTATTTGGATATAACTCTTTACTATAAATCCTTCTCGTTGTATTTAGAGACAAATCGTCATTTGAAATTCCGGATGGTTTGGAAGAATAAAAAACAGGATCAATTGTATACCAAGCTAATTTTGAACGTTTATAGCCATATTCTAATGTATTAGAATTGGCATTAAAAGTATTATCATTTATAGAATTCAAATAAGGTGTTGATGCCAGACTCCAGGCATATGCTGATCGCATATCGATTGTAGATTGCGACCCCTCAAAATCATCAACATAAATTGTTGCTTCCCCTTCAAAATCACTGGCTTTTGGAGCATCCGGTTTTAAGAAAGCAACTTCACCGCGTATGGAAAGGTTAGAAGGAACATCGGTGTCAATATTAGGCAATTTATTAGCTAATCTGGTTAAAAAAGGAACTTCTGTTGCATAATTTCCATTAAAACCAAAAATCGTATTATTTACAGATTCCTGACCATAACTTGATTTTTGTGTAAAAGGCTTCTCAGTCATTTTAAGATAGGTTCCTCCAACAACAAAATTATCCGAAATTTTATGCTCGATATTGAATCCCATAAATCTTCGGGTCTGTTGTCCGAAAATAGAATTATTTTCCAACGAAACCTCGATTGGTGTATTGGATGACTGAAGAGAAGGATCAAGAATCTGAACCCTACCCAATTGATAATCGACACTATAATCAACACCTTCCACAAGTCTTCTTCCCGCTGCCATAACAACAACGGAACCTTGTGGCACATTAAATGCCCCGATTGGAATACCATTACTTCCAGATGATTTATACTTTCCTCTTAATAAGAATTTGTTTTTATCACTATCCTGTAAAGCACCGGATTGTGTATTTTTGTACATATTCCTAAATACATATTTCTGCTGATTTGCATTATATGTCGTTGGATCATTATAACTTTCACCAGAACCTGAATTTTGCAATTTCTTAAATAACAATTCTCCAAAGGGCTCTTTCGTTGTAAAAATAATTCGACCATTTTGGACATCAACCGTTATACCTGGAAGGTAATCAAAGAAACCATCACCACCTGTTTGCGGGTCATTGTTATAATTTAATCTGTCTAAATTAAAAACATTCAATAATGGCGTTTGATCAACTTTATTATCTGGTGTTGGATTAGCCGGAAAAGTTGATCCCTGTACAGGCGTAATATAATTTATTGGAGAAGGATCAGTGTAAAGAATATTTAACCTGAAATCATCTTGTTTTATCTGATAAGCTTGTGGTATTTGATACACGTTTTTCATCATCAAATCCCAAACCGGATTTTGAACGTTGGTTAAACTACTTTTCAGCATTTTTAAAATCAAACTTTGCGAAATAATAGCCTGATTTGAATTATTATTTCCGGTAACAACGGTTGCATCAACACCGTCACTACCAAATTCCCCTACCTGATAGATTTTTCCACCAACGGTATATTCAAAAGCAACTGCTAAAATTTCATCATTTGCCAAACGTTGCTGTAAAGAGATATATCCTAATTGCGGATTAAAAGTAAATTCATTTGCAGTTAATTTTCTGGCATTTTCTAATATCGAATAATCAGTTCCTTCACTAACATTTGTGTTATTGAATCCTGATTTTGCTGTTACAATTTCTCTAATATTAGAGTTTAAATAGGATCCAGCCTGACCAATGGCCTCAGGATCATATTTGTTATTATTGTTGTCTGTTGGAGAGTCAATTGGATTATTAAAAAATCCTGTTGAAGAACTAATAACCACAACTTCATTATCCGGAATTCCGGTAATTTGTCCTTCTCCTAAATCCTGAAGTGCAATAACATTTCTTAAATTATTGCTGGTAGTACTTACACGATTTTGTTTGTTTGTAACCCAAACTTCTATTCTGGTAATCTGTACACGGCTATCAATAAAAGGATATCCTTTTAAAGAAGCATCATATTTATTTCTAAAATATTGAGATAAGAAAAAGTGTCTGTCATTATCATAATCTAAAGCATATAGATCGAAGTTCTGAACTGTACCACCTCCTTCGGCTACAACACTCTTAGTTTGCGATTTTTGTTCCGAGAAAACACCGGTAACCGTAGTTTTTCCAAATTGTAGTTGCGTCTTAACTCCAAACAAACTTTGAGCCCCACGAATTAAAGTACTATTCAAGGGCATGCTCACATTACCAACTTCTACTTTCTGAATAATATCATCCTCTGAAGGGGTATACGCTAATTTAAATAAGTTTTGAAAAGCAAATGTAGATTGTGTATCGTAATTTGCGTTTACCTCAAGGCGCGTCCCTACCTTTCCCATTAAACTCATACTGATTCGCTGATCAAAATCAAATGTCAGGCTGGATCTGTTTCTTGGTGAAAATGAAGGATTATCTTGTTTAGTATAACGAATTCCCAAATCCATTTCAACTGAACCTGTGGGCTTTACGTCAATGGTATTACTACCAAAAATACTTTCAAAAAGACTTGAGTTGATATAGTATCGAGGTAATAAATCTTTTTTAGCCGCTTCACTTCCCGTTTTTTTACCGTCGATCGCGTCCATTTTCTTTCTGAAATAATCTCTTCTGGATTCTTTCAAAACCAAATCTTCGTACTCTTTCGGGGTTAAAATAATTGGATAATCTATTGAAAAACCATCAACAGAATTAGTATAAATATATCGGTCTGTAGCCGGATCATATTTATAAGCCGATGAAATACTTGGTGGATTTTTAAGTTCTACTTTACCAACAGAAAACTGCGTTTTAGTTGTATCCTGAACTGATTGATTTACTTGCGCACGCAAAAAATTACCGCAAAGTAAAAACAGCAACAAAATACAAATTTTACGCATACAACAATGTGGTCTTAAATTAGATTACAGACTTTTCAAGGCTCTTTTGATAATGGTCTCAACGGTAGCTTCGGGATCTTCTTTTACGATCTTTTCCACTACTTTTTCTGAAGTTTTTCGAACAAAACCCAGAACTTCCAAAGCAGATAACGCTTCATCTCGGTTTGTATTGTTTTGAACAACGGAAACTTCATCTAAATCGTATAACTTTAACACTTTTTCTTTCAAATCAAGTATAACACGCTGTGCAGTTTTATTTCCAATCCCTTTAATTGACTGAATTAAACCGACATCTCCTGAAGCAATAGCATTTATTATTTGTCTTGGCTCGATTGAAGATAACATTGTTCTCGCAATATTAGCTCCGATGCCCGAAACAGATAACAACATTCTAAATATTTCACGCTCTGATTTTTCAACAAAACCAAATAATGTATGCGCATCTTCTTTAATTTGAAGATGCGTATACAATTTTATAAAATCAGCATTAGGGATTAATGAAAAGGTGTGTAAAGAAATATTTACATGGTATCCCACTCCACCACAATCAATTACAACTTCTGTGGGATTTTTTTCAACTAACTTTCCCTGCAAATGTGCTATCATAGTATAATTTATGGTATCAAATATAATAAAAATGCAATAAAAATAAGACAATATTATTTGATCCTTATTATATTGACTATTTAGCTAACTTATTTTTTTTGTTGGCTTTTTCCTGAGCATCAATCACTGCTATTGCAGCCATATTAACCATTTCTTCAACGCTTGCGCCTAATTGGAAAATGTGAACCGGTTTACCCATACCCATCATGATTGGCCCAATTGAATTTACTTTATACAATTCTTTCAATAGTTTATAAGTAATATTAGCCGACTCTAAGTTAGGGAAAATTAAGGTATTTACCTTCTTTCCAGCTAATTTAGAAAATGGAAATTTCTCTGCAAGCATTTCCTGATTTAAAGCAAAATCTGCCTGAATTTCTCCATCAACAATTAAGTCCGGATGATTTTTATGTAAATAAGCTACTGCCTCTCTAACTTTTGAAGCACTCTGACTTGTTGAAGATCCAAAATTAGAATAAGAAACCATTGCTATAACTGGCTCAACTCCAAACATTTTCGCCGTTTTAGCCGTCATTATAGCAATATTAATTAAATCTTCAGCAGAAGGATTTATATTAATTGCAGTATCTGACAAGAACATTGGTCCGCGTGATGTCAACATCATATTTGCAGTGGCAACTAATGAAGCATTATGTGCTTTTTCAATTAATTGTAACATTGGTTTTACAACGCTTGGATAACTTCTTGTATGACCAGTCACTAAAGCATCTGCTTCACCTTCATTGACCATCATGGCAGCGAAATAATTTCTTTCGCGCATGTATTTTTGTGCATCCAATAACGAAACACCTCTTCTCTCTCTTGTTTCCCAATAGGATTTAGCAAATCTATTTCTTCTTGGCTCTTCTTCGTTAGTTTTAGGATCGATGATTTCAAGTTCAGCATCAAAACCTAACTCTGCCTTAAGTTCTAAGATAACTTCTTTATTTCCTAATAAAATTGGAAAACCAATTCCGTCTTCATGAACAATTTGTGCTGCTTTTAAAACGTTTAACTGATCTGCTTCTGCAAAAACAATTCGTTTTGGATCCATTTTAGCACGGTTTGTCATCAAACGAACCATTTTATTATCATTCCCCATACGTTCACGAAGCACATCTTCATAAGCTGCCCAGTCTGTAATAGGATTTTTTGCAACTCCAGATTCCATTGCTGCTTTTGCAACAGCGGGAGCCACGATAGTAATTAACCTTGGATCAAATGGTTTAGGAATAATGTAGTCCTGACCAAAACCTAATTTTGTTGCGCCATAAGCTACGTTAACCTGTTCTGGAACTGGTTCTTTAGCCAATATTGCCAATGCTTTTACAGCAGCCATTTTCATAGCTTCGTTAATTTTTGTCGCTCTAACATCTAAGGCTCCTCTAAAAATATATGGAAAACCTAAAACGTTATTTACCTGATTAGGAAAATCTGAACGCCCTGTAGCCATAATAACATCTTTTCGTGTTTCTACAGCTAAATTATAATCGATTTCCGGATTTGGATTTGCCATTGCAAAGACAATCGGATTATCCTTCATAGTCAATAACATTGAAGGCGAAAGAATGTCTCCTGAAGATAAACCGATGAAAACGTCAGCTCCGTTTACAGCCTCGGCTAATTCTATTTTAGGGCCATCAACAGCATATTTTAATTGCAAGTCTGATAGTGAAGGATTGTCTTTTGTCAAAAGTCCTTTACTATTAAACATTCTAATATTTTCGACTTTTACGCCTAATAGAACATATAAATCAGTGCAAGCTATCGCAGCCGAACCTGCTCCAGAAACTACCACTTTTACATCTTCTGCCTTTTTCCCTGCTAATTCAAGCGCATTGATTAAAGCTGCTGAAGAGATAATTGCTGTTCCGTGCTGATCATCATGCATTACAGGAATATCCAATTCTTCAACCAGTCTTCTTTCAATTTCAAAAGATTCCGGCGCTTTAATATCTTCCAGATTGATTCCTCCAAAAGTTGGAGCAATATTTTTTACCGTCTGAATAAATTCTTCAACATTTTCTGTATTAACTTCAATATCAAAAACGTCAATATCAGAGAATATCTTGAAGAGTAATCCTTTTCCCTCCATTACTGGTTTAGAGGCTTCCGGACCGATATTTCCTAAACCTAAAACAGCTGTACCGTTTGAGATAACGGCAACTAAATTTCCTTTTGCTGTATATTTATAAACGTCATCTACGTTTGCTGCAATTTCTAAACACGGCTCTGCAACACCTGGCGAATAAGCCAAAGACAAATCTCTTTGGGTTGCATATTTTTTTGTTGGAACTACCTGAATTTTTCCTGGAGTTGGTTCTGAATGGTACAGTAACGCTTCTCTTCTTTTACTCTCTTTGTTCATTATTTTTAGCTTTTATTCTAGCTTACAAAGATATAAGTCTTGTTTTAAAATGGCGTGTTTTTATAGGTTTCTTTTGTTAAAATAACATTTTATAAAAGGCAAAAAAAAATAGTCCAAGACAATTTGGACTATTTAATAAACTTTATTTTTAAACTTTAATTACTGTGAAATATAAGAGTTTAAATGATTAATTGTGTCTTTTTGAATTTCGATAATTGCTTTCACAACATCGCTAATTGAGATAATTCCCACCACAATTTCATCCTCTAAAACCGGTAAATGTCTGATTCTTTTTGTACTCATCAGCTCCATACAATCCTCAATATTGTTTGAAAGATTTACTGAAAAAACGTTGCTTTCCATAATTTCATGCACAAAGGTTTCTTTTGAGGATTTGTCTTTTAAAACAATTTTTCGGGCATAATCTCTTTCAGAAAGTATTCCTTTTAAGTCGGTTCCATCAATCACAAGGATAGCCCCTATGTTTTTTTCTCCCATTACTTTTAATGCTTCGTACACGGTAGTTGTTGAAAGTACGGAATAAACATTTTTACCTTTCGCGTTTAGTATTTGATTTACAGTCATATCTGAAAAATTTTAGGACTATAAAGTTAAAAAAAAATACACGTAAATAACAGTCAATGCCGTTTTTTAAGAGCTAACTTATTCATTTTAAATATAATACATCATATTTTGCATTTTCAAAACTTTCCAGCAAATAAAAGACCCAATTCTAAAGTTTTTTTGCAAAAAACACAACATATTTTATTTTCAATATCTTACAACAAGCAAAAAAGACTTTCTAAAGTTTAGAAAGGTTTTTTATTGATTAAAAAGATAATTTACAAATTTGTAATTATAAATTCGCTTCGTCTGTTTTGTTCATGTTGTTTTTCGGTACATTTTACACCATCAGCACATTGGTTAACTAACTTGGTTTCTCCATATCCTTTTGCCCTTAATCTACTTTCATCAATTCCTTTCTGAACTAGCCAGCTTTTAGTAGACTGCGCTCTCTTCTCAGACAAAATCATATTATTCTCATCGGATTGTCTGCAGTCTGTATGAGAACGTATATCAAGTTTTATAGCTGGATATTGATTTAACATATCTACTATTTTTTGTAATTGAGGTTCTGACGTTTTTTTAATAGTCGCTTTACCCAGGTCAAAAAAGTTCATTGGAATATGGAGTAATTTTGCCAAATCCGTTCCCACTTTTATTGCTCCAATCTTGACTGGACTAACAGAGACTTTCTTTACTTCAATCGCTTTTGCCGTCATTGGCTTAAAGGTTTTATCCATTATAATCTCCAGGGTTGTTGATCCGTTTACCTTCTTTATTGTAACTGGAATTTCTTTTATTCCGTAATCACTTTTAGAAGCTCTTATACTATATTTTTTACCGCATTTTATTTTCGGAAAAACATACTTCCCTTTTTCATCAGAAACAATAGTCGAGATGGCATTAAAATTTTCATCAAATAAAGTAAGAGAAGCATTAGACAGCAATTCATTTGATTCGGCATCAGCTACTGATCCTGTTAGATCCTGTTCACATACTAGTTTTCTAGTTTCTGTAAATCGATAAACATCGTCCAAACCATGTCCGCTAATTCTGTTTGAAGAGAAATAACCATTTCTGTTTTTGCTATTGATTACAAAAGCAAAATCATCATGCTTGCCATTTATAGGTTCTCCAACATTTTGAACTTCATCAAAAGTTCTATCATCTTTTATTTTCGAAACAAAAACATCAAGTCCTCCTAAGCCCGGTCGTCCGTCAGAAGCAAAGTAGAGTTCATTTTCTTCAGAAATAAAAGGAAAAGTTTCTCTTGCTTCAGTATTAATTGTCACTCCTAAATTTTCCGGATTTCCATAAGTTCCATTTTCATTGATACTTACTTTATACAAATCTGATTGCCCTAAACTTCCTGGCATATCTGAAGCAAAATATAAAGTTTTTTCATCAACACTTAAAGCAGGATGTGCTGTACTATATTGGTCGCTATTAAATGGAAGTTCTTTTATATTTTCCCAATTCCCATTTACTAAATTAGCGCTGAATAATTTTAATAATGTTACCTGTTTTTCACTTTTTCCTCTTTTTCCATCTACAAAATTATTTCGGGTAAAATACATCGTTCTCCCATCTTTTGTGAAGATAGGTGTTGATTCATTGTACTTTACGTTTCCTTTTTTTATAAAAACTTTGGGTTCACCTACGTTTCCGTCAGGCATTAATTCTGCCACATATAATCTGGAAAATGCTCTGTTTGTCCACTTGAAACTATTTTTAGCAACACCTCCCGTATCTCGGGCGGAAGTAAAGATAATTTTGTTATCATAAATAGTGCTTCCGTAATCAGAATAGGAAGAATTCATTCCTGCATCTGCAATTTCGTATCGGCCTGAATTCGATTTTATATCTTCTAAATAATTTTTCTCCTTTCTGATTAAAGCTGCTCTTTTTTCTAAAACAGATCTTTGAGTGAATTTTTCTAAAATTTCATCTGCTTTACGATAATTCCCATCAGATTTAAGACATTGGGCATATCTGTATAAATATTCTGATTCTTGTTTTTCATTCATTTTAAACAACTCCTCATACCACTTTAAGGCTTCTTGCAATTCACCAATAAAATAGTGAGAATTACCCAATCGCTGTACAATTTTCTCATCCATGGTACCTTTGTTTACAATATTTTCATATGCTTTTATTGCATCTGCGTAAGCATAATCAGCATATTGTTTATCAGCAAATTTTGTATTTATTGTCTGACCGTTTATTTTGAAAAAAAAGCATAAAAAGAAAATCGTATAACTTAAATTTTTAATTCTCATTGTAGTTATAAATTAAAAGAATCTTGGAGATATCATTTTGCTATAATTATTAAAAAACTCGAAACGAAGGAAAATTTCATGTGAGCCTGAATTGTATTTTCTAAGATTAGTGGTTTCATGATCGTATCCATAACCTATATATAAACCGTCTGAAACCTGAAAACCAGCCATAGCACTTACTGATGCGCTCCAACGATAAGCAAGGCCTACCGTAAATTTTTCGTAGAACATAAAATTACCTGAAACATCAACCTGTAAAGGGGCACCCTGAACCATTTTGGTAAGCAATGCTGGTTTGAATTTGATATCATAATTAAGATCAAAAACATACCCTGCCATGAAATAATAGTTGATTTTTTCTTTGAAAATTGCTGTGTCATTATCTTCATAACGATTTGTTTCTATAAAATTAGGAATAGAAAATCCTAAATAAGCTTTATCAGAATGCCAATAAACACCCGCTCCAATATTGGGCGTAAATTTATTATCCAAACCCTGAAATTGAGGATCGTCCTGATCTTCGAAGCTTAACTTACTGACATCAAGATTAAAGAGATTTGCGGTGGCTTTTATTCCGAAAGAAAGTTTGAACGTTTCAGAAGTAGGTACACTATAGGATAAATCAGCTGAAAGTGTATTTTCATTTGTTGGTCCTATTTTATCATTTACTAATGAAACCCCCAATCCTAACTTACTGTTATTCAAAGGTGTATTTATTGAAAAAGTACTGGTTTCAGGTGCACCGTCAAGTCCTATCCATTGCGTACGATATAAACCAAAAACACTTAATGCACCACGTGATCCTGCATAGGCAGGATTAACCGAAATAGTGTTATACATGTATTGTGTAAACTGAGCATCCTGTTGCGCCGAGCATAGAACTGAAAAAAACACAAACACTAAGAAAATTAATCTTTTCATTTAATAAGGTTTAAAAACGGCTTAGTTACAAACTAAACCGTTTATCATTTTTTATTTATTAATATATAAGTAACCTGATAATTCATGTGGTTTTGATTCGCTGTCTTTATATTTCAGAATATAAAAATAGGTTCCGACAGGAAGGCCATCCGTTTCTTTTATGGTTGCACGTCCAGCTGAGATTCCGATAAAAGCTCTGTCTTCATTATTATAATGATCAATGTCATAGACTAACACACCCCAACGGTTATAGATTTCAACCGTATTTTCAGGGTAACATTCTAATCCCTGAATATAGAATCTGCTGTTTTTTGAATCTCCATTTGGAGAAAAAGCATTGTTAACTTTGATTAGACAGCCATTTAAAGGTAAAACTGTAGGCTTATCTTCTAAATTATTTGAATCATCCGACTTATCCTCAACAACAACACCTCTTCCACTTTGCCCTTTAACACTTGCCTGATTACTCACACTTCCGTGGTTGATATCATCTTGTGTAATTTTATATTGAGCTGAAAAATTAGTTTCGTCAGATTCATTTAGAGCTAAATTAATTGCCTGTCCAGAAAGCGTAATACCTGCTAAAGCATCTGTAATTGTAATTCCAACCAAAGGAACGTTACCTGTATTTGTCACTTTAAATTTATACGAGATGGTTTCACCTGCATTTGCAACTCCATTTCCATTCTCATCATTGAATATTGCTGTTTTAATGATTGCAATGGCCGGAACTTCAACAAAAACATTTAATGCTGCAGTAATACAGTTAGACAAATCTGCTTTTTCACAAATTCGATAAATTAGGGTATAATTTCCTCCCGGAGTATTTGGTTTTACATTTACACTTCCATCTGAATTAAATTCAAAATAAGGACTTTGCTGAATGTTAGAAATTACAATATCATTCGGATTAATTTTGATGCCATTTAACAAATCGTTATCCAGAACATTTATAAATTCAAGTTCTCCATTTATACCATCAACACTGGTTGCTGTATCATTCGTAGCTACAATTTGTTTTACCGGTGTTGGGTCAGGATCTGTTACATTTACTACTGAAACGGTTACAATTGCCTGACTACAATTAGATACATTTAGAGCATCACAAATTTGATAGGTTAGTTGATAATTCCCGGTAGGAGTTCCAGGCTTTATCTCAATTGAACCATCAGCTTTCAAGTTCAAATTAGGATTTGCAACCACAGTAGTTAAAACAACATTTGCAGGATTCACAACAGAACCATTTAATGTATCGTTATCAAATATATCTATAGTGGCACTTTGTCCTTTATCACTATCAATTGGTCCAGCAATATCATTATTTGCTTTTATTGCAAATGTTGGCCTTGCATTACACTGTGCTGTTGCAGGAGGATAATTTACAGCTACATTTACTGTAGAGTTTAATGAAAACTGCATTGTTACCCCGGTTCTGGTGTTTTCAAATCCATCTGCACCCTCAACCCATTGACCATTTGCCAACAACCATCCTGGCCAATCAATTCCAATTCCGTTATTATCAACAATTGCACCTGGCCATAAAACATTTCCTGTCAATGGTAAATTTGTTTGAGTAGCCACAACATTGTTTGCACTATCGATCCAATTTATTGTCAATAAACTATTAGGCGTAAAATTATCAGCCGCTACAATATACGACACATATGGAACATCATTAAAACAATAACTATTTGCAGTTACTGTCATTGTTGGCGCTATAACCGTTACTTTAATAGAGGCTGAACTACAATTTGTCGGATTTAACTTTTCACAGATCTGATATATCAATTCATATGTTCCAGCTGGTGCATTGGCTCCTAATATTGCTGTTCCGTCTGAATTTAATGTAATAAATCCGGTTGGATCTTCTGTTATTACAGAAAGAATCATATCTGAAGCTACAACCGGTAAGCCATTGTTAGTGTCATTTGCAAAAACATTCACAAGTGTTGTTGGCTGATTGATTCCAACTACCGATCCTATTATATCAGTATTAGCCTGTAAAACACCTGCTGTTACTACAACTTCTGAAATTACATTATCGCAATTTGTTGGGTTATTTACTTCGCAGATTTTATATTCTACATTGTAGACCCCTGCCGGAGTTCCTGCATCTATTTTTATACTACCATCTGCATTTAGTAAAAGTCCATTCGGAACTGACACTGGACTAAGACTAACTTGTCCAGGATTTGTTCCGATGACAACTGGACCGTCATTTAAAGTATCATTTGACACTAATGAAGTTGTTGTTCCCCCGATCGTTCCATTTATTGGAGCTGTCATTTCTTTTATCGCATCAATAACTGGTGCAATAACGGTTATTGTTACTGTTGCAGTTGCACAATTTGTTGTGTTTAATTCACATACCTGATAGGTCAAATAATAAGTTCCTGCCGGGGCATTGGCTTTTAAAACAATTGTACCATCTGAATTTAGTTTTATAAACCCTGTTGGGTCAACAACCGTTTCTGTGATAGTCACTTCTGATATCACTATTGGCAATCCTCCTTTGGTATCGTTTCCAAGAACATTTAATACAGTCGTTGCGTGATTTAATCCTACAATTGAAGTTGCCGTATCATCATTTATTATTAGCAATTCATTGACCGGATTTACTGTAATAAATAAATTTCCTGTCGCAGAATTGGTTCCATCTGTAATAGTATATATCACTTTTGGTACTGATCCATTATAATCTGGTTTTGGAACAAAAACATAACTACCATTCGCATTTATAGTAAGAGTTCCCTCAATTAAATTAGCTGTACTACCAATTGTATAAATTGTTGATCCAATAGCAAATTGACTTACTGTCAGTATATCGCCATCGACATCTGTATCATTAGCTAATAAATTATTTGGTGAATTTACCGTAACTGTTAAGGTTACATCTTCATCTGTTGAATTGGTATCATCAATCGCTACAGGAGCATCGTTTAGAGGGGTTACCGTTATAGCAAGAGTTCCGATATCCGTCAGGATACCATCGCTTAGAGTATAATTTACCGTATCGGTGCCATGGAAGTTTGCAGCAGGCATATAGGTATAAGAACCATCAGCTGCCAGTGTAAGAGTTCCACCCTGAGTTGTAATGAATGTTCCTGCAACTACAGTAAGCGCGTCCAGATTAACATCAGTATCATTGGCCGTAAGGTTTACTGTTGAAGTGAACAACGTATCTTCAATAGCTGTGATATTATCATTGATTGCCATCGGCGCGCAATTTGGTTTTGCATTTATAATTACTGATTCAGCAATTGAATTACATCCTGCTGCATTTTTAATAATTACATAGTAAGTACCCGAGATAAAACCTGATTTAGAATTGCTAGCCTGAAAATTTTGTCCATTATCAAAACTATAAATATCTGATGCATTTTGAACCGTTACAGTGATGGTACCTGTTACCGTTGTACACGTTGGCTGGGTCACAGCGCTTAGTGTTGGCACTGCAGGTGTTGAAGGCTGTGCGTTCACAACAGCGGCAACTGAATCCGATGAACTGCAAGATCCCAGTGTTGCTTTGATTGTATAACTTCCTTCCGGAGTTGTAACGGCATCATTAGTTTGTGTTACTCCTGTGGATGGTGTTATCGTATAAGTGTAAGCCGCATTATAATTGTCGATAGTAAAACTTCCTGTTGCTGTTGTACAGGTTGGCTGGGTCACAGCGCTTAGGGTTGGAACTGCAGGTGTTGATGGCTGCGCATTCACAACAACGGCAACTGAATCCGATGAGCTGCAAGATCCTAGTGTTGCTTGTATCGTATAACTTCCTTCAGGAGCTGTAACGGAATTTCCGCTTCTGGTAACTCCTGTTGACGGCGTTATGGTATAAGTATAAGTCGAATCGTAATTGTCAATGGTAAAACTTCCCGTTGCCGTTGCACACGTTGGTTGGGTCACAGCGCTTAGGGTTGGAACTGCAGGTGTTGATGGCTGTGCGTCAATTACAAATCCTATGTTTACAGAATCACAACCATTAGCTGTGGCTTTAATAGTGTAACTTCCTTCCGGAGCTGTAACAGTACCATTAGTTTGTGTTACTCCTGTGGATGGGGTTATCGTATAAGTATATGCCGCATTGTAATTGTCGATAGTAAAACTTCCTGTTGCTGTTGTACACGTTGGCTGGGTCACAGCGCTTAGTGTTGGAACTGCAGGTGTTGATGGCTGTGCGTTTACAACAGCCGCAACTGAATCCGATGAACTGCAAGATCCCAGTGTTGCTTTGATTGTATAACTTCCTTCCGGAGCTGTAACAGTACCACTAGTTTGTGTTACTCCTGTGGATGGGGTTATCGTATAAGTGTAAGCCGCATTGTAATTGTCGATAGTAAAACTTCCTGTTGCTGTTGTACATGTTGGCTGGGTCACAGCGCTTAGTGTTGGAACTGCAGGTGTTGATGACTGAGCGTTTACAACCGCCGCAACTGAATCAGCTGAACTGCAAGCGCCCAGTGTTGCTTTGATTGTATAACTTCCTTCCGGAGCTGTAACAGCACCATTAGTTTGTGTTACTCCTGTGGATGGTGTTATCGTATAAGTGTAAGCCGCATTGTAATTATCAATAGTAAAACTTCCCGTTGCTGTTGTACACGTTGGCTGGGTCACAGTGCTTAGGGTTGGAACTGCAGGTGTTGATGGCTGTGCGTCAATTACAAATCCTATGTTTACAGAATCACAACCATTAGCTGTGGCTTTAATAGTATAACTCCCTTCCGGTGCAGTAACAGCACCATTAGTTTGTGTTACTCCTGTGGATGGTGTTATGGTATAAGTATAAGTCGAATCGTAATTATCAATGGTAAAACTTCCCGTTGCCGTTGTACAGGTTGGCTGGGTCACAGCGCTTAGTGTTGGAACTGCTGGTGTTGATGGCTGTGCGTTCACAACAGCGGCAACTGAATCAGCTGAACTGCAAGCGCCCAGTGTTGCTTTGATTGTATAACTTCCTTCCGGAGCTGTAACAGTACCATTAGTTTGTGTTACTCCTGTGGATGGGGTTATCGTATAAGTATATGCCGCATTGTAATTGTCGATAGTAAAACTTCCTGTTGCTGTTGTACACGTTGGCTGGGTCACAGTGCTTAGGGTTGGAACTGCAGGTGTTGATGGCTGTGCGTCAATTACAAATCCTATGTTTACAGAATCACAACCATTAGCTGTGGCTTTAATAGTATAACTCCCTTCCGGTGCAGTAACAGCACCATTAGTTTGTGTTACTCCTGTGGATGGTGTTATGGTATAAGTATA
>NZ_JAUTYT010000019.1:0-80128 GCF_041946075.1 Flavobacterium sp. LAR06
AAAAGGAGCAGAAAACTTTTAGCTTCTGCTCCTTTTAATTAACAATTTATTCGCGAAAAGACTTTTTCAGTGTCCTCCTAATATAGCGGGATTTTTTTTATTCTACTATAGTCTCAATAGTGACTTTCATTGCACCGGCACCTTTGCTTCGGGTAATGTCCATAAAAGCTCTTTTTGAAAGGTCTAATTCACGGGTTTTAACAAACGGGCCTCTATCAGTAATTTTAACGATTACAAATTTTCCATTGGCTTCATTTGTTACTTTTATTCTGGTTCCAAATGGAAGTTTTTTGTGAGCAGCGGTGTATTTATTGTTGTCAAATCTGCTTCCGTCTGCAGTTTTTCTGCCAGTAAATTTATCGGCATAATAGGAAGCGTGTGCATTTTTTTTGTATGGTTTTAATTTTAAACCATTGTCGGTAAAAACAGAATCGATAGTTATGATTAGACCTGTTTTGTTGTTTTTAATAGTGTCCTGCGTGATTTTAGGTTCTGTTGACCTGACTTGTTGACTCATTACGTAGGTTACACAACTTAAAAAAGTTATTGTAAATGCACTGAGTAAAATATTTTTTTTAATTCTCATGGGTTATTCTTTTTCAGACTTGGGGAGTTTGTACAAATAATATGCCGAGATAAAAAAAGCCCTATTTTTAGGGCTTTAATTGGTTTTTTAGAACCATAGGTTCCACGGGATTCTACTCAATATAAGTAATAATCCTAATCCGTAAAAAATAGCAAACGTTTTAAATTTAGCTTCGCTATTAAGTATTTTTTTATGTTTAGACCATCCAATAGTAATTAGGATGATAGCTATAATGTTAATTAAAGGGTGCTCTAATGATGTTAATCGAAGTTCAGCATTAGACATTTCTCCAAAAGCTGCTTTTCCAAGCGGAGATACAAAATAAAGAATTAAACCAATCAACAATTGCGTGTGAGTACCAATTAAGGCAAACAAAGCAATCTTGCGGTCCTTAGCTGTAAACTCTTTTTTAGAGGTTAATCCGATAATGGCATTTACAACGGCAACCAATAAAAGTAATAATGCCAGATAAGCCCATCCGGAATGGAATTTTTGTAGAAAATAATACATAAAACTGTTTTTTTGTTCAAAACAAATATAACAAAAAAGGCTATAAAAAAACGGCATCAAACTTAAAAGTCGATGCCGTTTATGATATTTATTTAGATTCTAAATATTAGAAATTGTATCTCATACTGAAATTCCAAGTTCTACCAAATCCAAAAAACACTTGGTTAGCTGTTGCGATACCATCGTATACTTTTCCTGATGAAGCATAAGTAGGTCCTGAGGTTCCAGTTACGAAATCATCTGTAAAAATATTTGTTCTTGATTCAGAAATATAAATCTCATTTAAAACATTGTTTACATTAAGTCTGAAATTTACTGAAGATTTTTTAGAACTTCCGATTAACCATTTGTATGAGATACCTGCATCCATTAATCCATAAGAAGGAAGCTCTAAAGTACCTTTATGGTTTTCTGCTGAAAATCTTCCTGGTTCAATTGCTGCATAAAGCTGATCAGTATATCTGTAATTTGCATCAACAGTAAAGCGCTCTAAAATTTCGTAGGCTGCACCTAAACTTGCAGTTGTTTGTGCTGCATCTCCAACCTTAACGCCGTCTAAATATAACGTTCCTGATTCTAATGGAGCATTGTTTTGGTCAAACTTGTTGTATGTTGCATTTCCTTCATACTTCCATTGTCCAAATGAAACCATAGCATTTAAGCTTAATTGAGGAGTTGGTTTAGCATTCACCTCAAGTTCAATACCAGTGTGAAGCTCATTAACACCTAATGCATCATAATAACCGTTTCTGTTTGTAGAACTTGGGTCAGTAGATCTTTGATATCTATCTTTCCAAGATGTATAGTAGGCATTTACGTTAGCATTGATTTTTGATGATCTATATCCGTATCCTGCCTCTAATCCAGTAACTTTTTCATTTGGAGTATCAAAAGCAATTGATTGGTTGTTACGATAAACTGCATTGAAGAATGGTTGTTTTGAGTAATAACCTGCGTTAGCAAAAACATTGTGGTGCTCATTGATGTTGTAGTTTGCACCTCCTTTAACATTTCCTCCTAAAATATTTTCAGTATCTGTTTTGTAAAGTGGATCTGATTCTAAATAAAGAAATGTGTCTTCTCTTTGGAAACCTTGATTAGATACCGCTCCTTGAATAAATGCAGATAATTTTTCTCCTGAATATTCTAATTGAGTGAAAGCTCCATACCAATTAACATATCCGTTGTTGTTGTATTCAATTTTTTCTTGATCCTTTACATTTGTAAAAGGATTGAAGCTAGGTGTAGCAGAATATGTTTGGTACAAGTATCTTCCGTCTGGTTTAAAATTAGCATTTTGATTGTCAAAATACACATCAGCTCCTAATCTGTCATTAACATTTCTAAAATGATATCCAGTATAAGTTCTAGCATCAATTCCAAAATCAAGTGTTAATGTTTCAGTAAGTTTTTGATTTAAATTAACAACAGCACCGTACCAGTCATGTGAATTGATAGAGGCTCTTCTGGTGAATCCAGTACTTCTGTTTACCACATATTCTCCATCTGCATTTGGAGTTAATGGTGCTCCAATTGTATTTGGTTGTCCTGTATTGAATTTTACGAATTCATCAAAAGGAACTAAACCGTCTTCAGTTTTATAAGCGAAAGGGCTTTTTCCAATATTACCTGTTCCTCCACCTCTTCCCCATGAAGCGTAAAGTACTGATGATAATTTTGTTTTATCAGAGATTTTATAGTCATAGTTGATAGATGCTACAGGTTTGCTGTAGAAATTTCTTGCCCATGAATATTCTTCACCATTTTTATATCCCCAATCAGAGTTATACTTAATGTCCGGTTTGTTTTCTGCTGGGTTACCATATTGAATATATGATGCTAAAGTATTAGCAAAACTTCTTTGGTTGTGCCATTGTGGAGCACCTGTGAATGTGAATTGAAAATCGTGTTTATTGTTTTTAGAAGAATAACCAAGTCCAATAAAATAGTTTTGACCAGAGAATTTAGTTCCATCAACATAACCATCACCAATAGTATTACTAAATAGGACAGAAGCTGATAAACCATTACTCATTTTTCCTGTAGAATATGATACAAGACTTTTGAAATAATTATCATTACCAGTTGTAAGTGCAATTGTTCCGCCTTCTTTCATATCAGCTGATCTTGTAACTACGTTTATAGTTCCTCCAACAGATGAAATAGCTAATTTAGATGAACCTAAACCTCTTTGAACTTGCATAGCTGAAGTTACATCAGATAAACCAGCCCAGTTACTCCAGTATACAGAGCTATTTTCCATGTCATTAACAGGAACTCCGTTTATCATTACTGCAATGTTTCTTTGGTCAAATCCTCGAATATTGATTCTTGAATCTCCATAACCACCACCGCCTTTCGTAGCGTATACAGAAGGAGTGTTAGCAAGGATTTCAGGGAATTCTTGTGACCCTAGTTTTGCTTGAATTTCTGCTGCCTTAATAGTTGAAACTGCAACAGGTGTTTTTCTGTCCTTTGCAATATCTACTACTGTACTTTTTACTACAATTTCGCTTAATTCATTTGAATTAGCTTGTAAAACGATTACTCCTAAATTTGCTGTTCCTCCTTTTGCAACAGAAAATGAAATTGTTTTTGTTTCATATCCAAGATAAGAAACGACAATCTCTCCAGATGTAAGAGAAGTTGTAATTGTGAATTTACCATCAAAATCACTTGATCCAGCGTCTGATGATCCTTTTACTAATGCGTTAGCACCAGGTAAAGAAAGGGCACCGTCGGTAATAGTACCAGTAATTTTACTTTGAGAAAATGCGGTTGAAACTATCATGAACAACAGTCCAGTAAGTAACCAATTTTTCATTGTCTTCATTTGTTATTTAGTTTATTGTTTTTGGCAAAATTATAACAAATAACTCAGATAGTGTTATCAAAATGTTAAGAAAAGTCAGTTTTATCTATTGTGTTGCGCATTAAAATGATTTTTCCTTTTTTTACTAGATAAAATAATGTTTTTTTGAATTTAGATAGCTGTTTTTTGTTAAAAACATAATTATTCCAATGGTGCTGTAAGTCTAAACTTGCAATTATTAATGATTTAAAGCTAAAAAGTAGTCTGTTTATACGAAAAAACGCCTTAATTTTAGTTAAATCAAGGCGTTTCAGTTTGTTATGAAAACTTAAAGAGAATGCTATTTGTTCTTTAAAAAGTAGTTCAACAAAAAGGATGTTGAACTATCATGACTTTTTACAGTTTTTGAATTTATTTCGTCTAAAATTGAATTAGCCAATTGTTTTCCTAATTCAACTCCCCATTGATCGAAGCTAAAAATGTTCCAGATAACACCCTGAACAAAAATCTTGTGCTCGTATAAAGCGATTAATGATCCTAAAGATTTAGGTGTTAATTTTTGAATCAAAATGGTATTGGTTGGTTTGTTTCCTGTGAAAACTTTAAAGGGTAATAAGTAAGACGCTTTTTCTGCAGAAAGTCCTTGTTTGTCAAATTCAGCCTGAACCTGAGCCGGAGTTTTTCCGTTTAATAAAGCTTCTGTCTGAGCAAAAAAGTTCGACATTAATTTATCGTGATGATCTTCGTTTCCGTATAAAGGTTTTATGAACCCAATAAAATCAGTCGGAATTAATTTTGTTCCCTGGTGAATTAATTGAAAGAAAGCATGTTGTGAATTTGTTCCTGGTTCTCCCCAAATAATAGTTCCGGTTTGGTAGTTTACGGGTTTTCCGTCACGACCAACGCTTTTTCCGTTGCTTTCCATAGTTGCCTGTTGCAAGTAAGGAGCTAATTTTTGTAAATATTGAGTGTAAGGAATCAAGGCTTCGCTTTCGGCTCCGAAAAAATTATTGTACCAAACACTTAATAAAGCCAAGATTACCGGAATGTTTTCATCAAATTCAGCTGACTTGAAATGGTCATCCATTTCGTTAGCACCTGTCAATAATTCATTGTAGTTATCAAAACCAACGGCCAAAGCGATGCTTAAACCAACAGCGCTCCATAAAGAGAATCTTCCTCCAACCCAATCCCACATTGGGAAAACGTTGTCGGGATTAATTCCGAATTCTGTTACTTTTTGAATATTAGTAGAAACTGCTACAAAGTGTTTTGCGATATCTTCTTGAGAAGCCGATTTCAAAAACCATTCTTTGATAGTTTCAGAATTTGATAAAGTTTCCTGAGTTGTAAAGGTTTTAGAAACAATTAAAAATAAAGTGGTTTCCGGGTTTAGTTTTTTGATAACTTCATTAACATGATCACCGTCAACATTCGAAACAAAATGTAAATTAAGGTGATTTTTGTAGTATTGTAAAGCTTCAACTGCCATTACCGGACCAAGATCTGAACCTCCAATTCCGATATTAACGATATCAGTAAAGGCTTTTCCTGTGAAACCTTTTCTTTCGCCTGAAATAACTTCGTTGGTAAAGTTTTTGATTTTATTTTTTACTTCGTAAACTTCGGGAATTACATTTTCTCCATCAACAGTAATTACTGCCGATTCTGGTGCACGCAAAGCGGTATGTAAAACAGCTCTGTTTTCTGTTTGGTTGATGATTTCTCCATCAAAATATTGAGCAATTGCTTCTTTTAATCCAATTGAATTTGCTAATTCTAATAAAAGAGCAATAGTTTCCTGACTAATATTGTTTTTAGAATAATCTACTAAAAAGTCATTCCATTGTAAGTTGAATTTTTCAGCACGGGCATTATCTTGTTGAAACAATTCTTGTATAGTAGTTTCGTGAATTGCATTATAGTGGTTTTGCAGATTTTTCCACGCTTCAGTCCCGGTTGGGTTTGTTGTGTTTAAAGCCATTTTGTATTTAATTGAGAAAGTGGTTATATGTGGTTTTTTAAAACACAAAAATACTGAAATAACTTTTAAAAGCTTTAAGCTTCACAATTATATAACAATTAGTTACGAAAACGTTTTATGAGTCTGCATCATAATTTTTTCCAGACAACTTCGGCCGAAACAGATTTTCCGCCTTGCGTTGTATTTATTACAACATATTTAAGTTCGTTATTTAGAAATGTGTAAGATCTCTTTTGAATCGTTCCTTCCCAGTTTGGGAACGATGCGATTTTTATTTTGAAAGTAATAATCTTGTTTGTTTCATCAATTTCATATTCACCAAAGTGCGCATTGCTTCCCTGAACAATCGAAGCATTTTCTTCCGGTGTACATTTGTTTTTATCGCCCGAAATTATTTTTGGCCTGTCGCTTTTATATATTTCAATAGCATAATTCCCTTTTTCATCAAAGAACAAAATGCCTTTCGGATTTACATCATAAGGAAGGTTTTTTGTTCCATCTGAATTTATATTCTCAACAGAAACCAAAGTCCAGGAGCCTAAAAGTTCTGTGTTTATTGCTTGTTTTGTTTTTTGAGCAATAGCTGTATTTAGAGCTAAAAGCAAGAATAATATAGTTGTTGCATTTTTCATCTTTAAAATTTTAATAGTTTACTTTAATAATTTCTCCATTTATTGTCTTATCCATACTTTTTGAGTAGGCACTAATTAAATCCTCAATCGGAATGTCTGATACTTTTGCAGGACTAACAGCATTTATTCTAATTCCTCTTTCTAATTCAAGTGAAGCTGAAAGCACAAAACTGTTAATCGCACCATTTACAATTGCTTTGCCACTGTTGTTCTTTACAGGTTTATCGCCCATTTTGCCGGAGGTGAGGATAAATATTCCGTTATCTTTTAAATGCTTTTGTCCAATTAAAACCAGATTGATTTGTCCCAGCAACTTATTTTTAATGCCAATATTTATTTTTTCTTCGTCAAGCGAAAGTAAATCTCCGGTGTAGCAGTCTCCGGCGACACATATACAGGCATCAATGTTTTTAACTTTGCTGAATAATTTTTCTATAGAATTTGAATCTGATAAATCAAATCTAAAATCACCGCTGTTTCGTCCGGCAGAAATAATTTCATGGTTTTTTTCTAAAGCGGACTGCAGTATTTTGCCAATTGTTCCGCTTGCTCCAATTAAAAGAATTTTCATTTTGTAGTTTTTTAGTTATTATCTGAAACAAAATTAGGGGATTAGCTTTCTTCTAAAATTGTACTAATTGGCAGTTAAATTGTATTTTAGCAGTATGACAGATAAGAATTTATATCTTCCTTTTGAAGTTGATTTTAAGGAATTAGAACAGTTTCCGAAAATAATTCGGAAAAACAATTTCTTTGAGCTAATTTATGTTGTTGATGGAACCGGAATTCAGATTATAAACAACAATAAGTTTCAATACCGAAAAGGAAATCTGTTTCTTGTAACGCCACAGGATATTCATTCATTTGAAATTTCAACAGTAACGAAATTCTTTTTTCTTCGGTTTAATGAATACTATGTCAAAGCGAATTCTCAAAATCTGCAAAGTGAAACGGTGTTGCGAATGGAATATATTCTTCAAAATGCAAGTCATCGTCCAGGATGTATTCTCAAAAATACGATTGACAAACCGTTAATAGCCTCACTTATTGAAAGTATTATTAACGAGCAAAACAATCAGCAGATTTACCATCAAAAAATTATCGAGCAAATTGTTAATGCAATTATAACTGTTGTAGCAAGGAATATTGCTTTAAAACTGCCAAAGAATATTAAGGAAAATACGGGAGAAATGGTTCTTGAAATTTTGCATTATATTCAGGAAAATATCTACGACCCAAAGCAGTTAAAAGCAAATGTAATAAGTGGACATTTTAATATCTCAATTCATTATTTGGGGAAATATTTTAAGAAACAAACTGGTGAAACACTTCAGGAGTACATTTCAAACTACAAATTGAGATTGATTGAAGCCAGACTTCTGAATAGCGATATGCGTATTAATGAAATTGCAGATGAATTGCATTTTTCTGACGAAAGTCATCTGAATAAAGTTTTCAGAAAACATAAGGGAATCAATCCGTCAGAATTTAGAAAGAAGTTTTGTAAATAATAATCTTTAAAATCTTCAGGCTTCGGTCAAAGCTATTTTTTACTTTTATAAAATTATTCTAAAGGTTTTGTCTGTTGCCAATATGACAATTGTCAAAATACATACTAGTAAAGAATGATAATAGTGATTGTATTCCTGATGTGCCATGTGTGTAGTAAATGCTCCTATAGCGAATGGGAATAAGAATAATATGCCGGCATTTTTATATTGTGGCTGAAAAATTCCGATCAGAATGAGTATAACACCAATTAATTCAAATACTCCTATTGCAATTGTCCATGTTTTATTAAATCCCAAAGACTGCATACTTAGTATCATAGATTCTTTTTGAAAAACTTTAAATAGAGATGCGTATCCGAATATGTATAAATAGTAAGCATAACTTAACCAATGAATTGCGATTTTAATTGTTTCCATATTTATGATTTTTTATAATAACAAATGTATTTATTAACTTGCAAAAAAATAGATACATACAAAATTGTATGGTACACACAAAAAAGGAAGTATGGAAAACAGAAAAGAAAATTCAACGAATAACATCAATGAGATTTATTGGAAAGAAAACTGCGGAATTGCATTTACGTTATCTGTAATTGGTGGAAGGTGGAAAATAAATATACTGTCATATCTCTTGAATGAACAGAAACTTAGATATAGCGAATTAAAAAACAGACTTGTTGGAATTTCTGAACGAATGCTTATTGCAAAGCTCAAAGAACTGGAAAAAGATAAATTGGTAAATCGAATCGTTCATCAACAAGTTCCTCCGAAAGTTGAATATGAATTAACAGAACTGGGGCATTCTTTGAAAGAAATTCTGTTTATGATGGATAAATGGGGAGAAAAAAATGTTTAAAAGGATGGCAATTTGATTACCAAATCTTCCACCACGGCTTTTTATTAACTTCGATAGTTTTTTTATCGGTGTTGATTTCGATTCTTTTTGGCGATTCAATTTTGATTTTCGAATCATCAAAAAATAGTTCACCAGTATCACTCATTCCTAATGGCGATTTGGTTCTTTCTTTCCAGTCAGCTGTTTGTAATACTGTAATTAACGGAGAATGAATTTTATCATTAAATTTTTTTCGTGCTTTTTCTGTGATTTCTTCTTCCAGGTTTGAAGATGAATTTTTAAAAAGTGAAATCGAATTGTCCGGAATGTTTAAAAGGAAAATCTGCGTTTTATTTTCTATTTTCTGAATATCCAATACTTTAAAATAAGCAATAGTATCTAATAGAAAATGACCAATTTTTGCAGAGTCAGGGTTGAATTTCGATAAATCTTTTGGATGCGCACTTGCAATCAAATACCTGATATTTCCGGAAAGCCCGCCACCAAGAGATGACATATCGGTAAATCCTTTTTCCTGAATTATTTGTCCAATTTTATAATTTGAAATTAAATTATCAGGTAAATCAGTATCTCTGTAAAATAGTTTTAAACCCGAAAAAGTTTCATTGTAAATTGCTTTAAGACGTGCATTTTTCATTCGAGTTCGATTTCAGATATTTACAAATTCCCAATGCTGTCCAATTCTCTTTTTAGTGGTTCCATTTGTTTTAAGAAACGCGTTTTGTCATTTCCTGTCAATGATTCTCCTGTTGGTAAATTCAATCGAAGGGCATCAACCTGAACTCCGTTTTTCCAGAATCGGTAACAAACGTGTGGCCCAGAAGCTAATCCTGTGCTTCCAACTAATCCAATGGTTTGTCCTTGGGTTACACGTTGTCCGCGACGCACAAGAATTTTTGACATGTGTAAATATTGGGTAGAATAGGTTCCGTTGTGTTTTACTTTAACGAAGTTTCCGTTTCCTGCAGTATAGCCTGTAGCTTCTACAACTCCGGCAGCGGTTGTTGAAATTGGTGTTCCTCTTGGAGCCGCATAATCCGTTCCTTTGTGTGCTTTCCAGGTATGTTGCACAGGATGAAATCTGTTCATCGTAAATCTTGATGTGATTCGACTGAATTTAATTGGAGTTTTTAAGAAGAAATTTTTCAGCGTTTTTCCCTGATCGTCATAATATTCTACTTTTCCCGAAAGTGTATCTTTTTCGAATGGAAATGCATAAACGATTTTTCCTTTGTATTCAAAAAAGGCAGCTTCAAGATCTTCAACACCATCATATGTTTTTCCGTTGATAAAGCGTTCAGTGAAAATTAAACCGTAACGATCTCCTTTTTTAAGTTTGAAGAAGTCAATTGACCATGAAAATACTTTGGTGATTCTGCTGGCCAAAGCTGTTTCTACACTTGCGTTTCCTAAAGTTTCAGATAATGAACTTTTTAAAACACCACCAATTATTTTACGTTTAAAAGTAACAGGTTTTATTTTTTTGTACGCTTTTGCAATACTATCTCTTAAGTCAACTACATAATAAGTTAGTGCGTCAGGCTGATAGATGAAAACCTGTAATTTATTGGTTTTATTTTTAGCACGAAGGAGTGTATAAGGTTTGTTGTAGCGAATCGTTCTAACATTAAAAGAATCTTTTACCTGCTCGACAATATTAAATACTTGTTTATCACCAATATTTTGATTTTGAATGATGGATCCAAAGGAGTCTCCTTTTGAAATGGTATCATTAACAACATTAAAGTCGGCGTAATTAAAGCCAAATTCTACTTTTTTAGTTTTTGGTTTAGTGATTTTAGTTTCAACTTTTTCATCGGTTTTATTACATGAAAATATTGAGAATAAAACGATTATAATTACGAATGCTTTTTTCAAACTTTTATTTTTTGTGGAAAATTAAATGGTTTCTTCATTTCCCCAATTGGACAATTCATCTTCGGTCCACAATTTAGGAAAAAAGATGCGTCTTTGGTATTTTGGATGCATATATTTTTGCCAGTCACTTCCACCGGTAGCTTCTCCGTTACCTTTTCCGCTTTCCAAAATGTATTTTCTTGCTGTATTCAAATGCTGCATAACCCAGGTGATATTCACAGTTTTGTCATAATGACGCATTGCATTTATTAACGCTTCGTTTTGCTGATCTGTTTCGGGTAACTGGGTGAATTTTTGCCAAATATTTTTAGTTTTAAAAGTAGACATTTGTCTTAAAAACTGAACTTTATATTTGTTTTCAAATTCCTTAAGAAGATATGATTTTTCACCTGTTTGATAATCTTTACCGGCAGCCTGCCAATATAAATGTTCAATGCTGGTTTCTATGTCGGTATTTTCGTCAAAATTTGCTTTATATCTGCGATCTGTTAAATTAATGACATCAGTCGATGCAAACTCAATCAATCTGTATTGTGCACTCTGAAAACCACTTGCAGGTGTAAGCGTATTTCTAAATTTCATGTATTGATCCACATCCATTCCGTTTTCCATGATACTGAATGAATTAGTAAGCATGTCAAAATATCTTGAGATCCTTGATAATCTTTCACTGAAAAAATCAACCTGAATATTTTCGGTATCGGCGATCTGATCGATTTCCCACAAAATCATCTTGAAAATTAATTCATTCACCTGGTGATACATGATGAAAACCATCTCATCAGGAAGTGTAGTACGTTGTGTTTGTAAACTTAAAAGCGCATCAGTTTGAATATAGTCCCAATAAGTAATTGGTTTTGACCAGAGTAAGCCTTCAAGCTGAACATCGGTTTTTTGATTTATGGCTTGAAATTTAAGGTCAATTTCATTTAAGATTGATTCTGAATGATCAGTAAGGTTCATTATTTTTTTGCTTTAAATGGATTTTTTAATCCTTTATACTCGTCAAGATCGGCTTTAAGCGATCCTACTGCAAGATCCGCTTTAATTCTAATCGGAACTTTGTTGTCGTCATCTGTTATCCAGAGCGTTACGCTTTCTTTTTCTTTGAAAACTCGTCCTGTTTGTACCATTGGTTTAAATACCATTGTAGAAACGGTGCCAAATTTAGTTGTAATATCCTGACGACCTATATATTTTAACTTAAATTTTGTGATTTCGTCATCAAAAAACATGTCGATCGTAATGGCTTCACCAGATTTTAGCTTGTCGATGTTGGGATGATTTCGCAAGTAATAAAAAGAAGAAATAATATCCTGAACGTTATCTGTTGTGATAATCGTTTTTTCTGACTTTCGTTTATAGTCTTTTACTAATACACGATTTTCTGCCTGATTAAAAATACCTTCCTGATTTTTAGTGTATCCGCCTTCGTCAATTTTTCGTATATATCTATAAGGGCTTCCGGTTTCTTTGTCAAAGTAGCTTTCGTATAAATCTTCTACTTTAAAGAAGAATTTTGACATCCCGGTTGTGTAACCTTTACCCACCGCATGATGCACTTTTTTATTGTTTATTGTAGCGTCTTTAATTTCGAGTGTGGCATAACCCGCATTGACAATTCCGTAATGGATCCTGAATTTGAAGAATTCTCCCGTACCAAATGCATCTTCTTTTTGAGTGTCAAAAGCAAAGGTGGTGAGAATTAATATGATGAGAACTAGCTTTTTCATAGTACAATTTTTACATTTCATTATAAAGATAATTAAATGCAAATTCTATTCCAAATGTACCAAAACAAAAAAACTCAGTCAAGGAATGACTGAGTTTTTATGCTATTAACTAACCAAAAAACTATAAATTATGAAATTTATATCAATTCGGAAGGAAACCACCCCTTCCTGATTTGCGAGTGCAAAGATATGCAGAAAGTTCAAAAAAGAAATAGAAAAAGGTAAGTTTAACATAACATTTGCATAAAAAGCATCCTTTTACAGAGAATTATCCTGTTTAATGTAAAAAAATAGCGTTTTTATAATGTTCCTCTCAATTCTTGCTCTCTCTCAATCGACTCAAAAAGGGCTTTAAAGTTCCCTGCACCGAAGCCTTTTGCTCCCATTCGTTGAATAATTTCAAAAAATAGTGTTGGCCTGTCCTGAACTGGCTTAGTAAATATCTGTAATAAGTAACCATCTTCATCGGCATCGACCATGATGGCTAGTTTCTCAATTTCGTTTAAATCTTCTTTCATCATGTCCATGTGAACACCTAATCTTTCAGGGATCGCCTGATAATAAGTATGTGGTGGAGCAGATAAAAACTCAACACCTCTTGCTTTAAGTTGCGAAACCGTTTTGATAATATCATCTGTAGCAATGGCAATGTGTTGAATTCCAGGTCCGCCATAAAAATCTAAATATTCTTCAATTTGAGATTTTTTCTTTCCTTCAGCTGGTTCATTGATTGGGAATTTAATTCTTCCGTTTCCATTAGACATTACTTTACTCATCAAAGCTGAATATTCAGTATTGATTTGTTTATCATCAAAAGATAGGAAATTCACGAATCCCATAACGTCTTCGTAGAATTTTACCCAGGTATTCATTTCGTTCCAACCCACATTTCCAACCATATGGTCAATATATTTTAATCCGGTTGGTTCTGGGTTGTAATCTGATTTCCATTCTTTGTAACCTGGTAAGAAAACGCCGTTGTAGTTTTTTCTCTCTACAAAAATGTGTACCGTTTCTCCGTAAGTATAAATTCCGGAACGAACTACTTCCCCAAATTCATCTGATTCAACAGTTGGTTCCATGAAAGAACGGGCACCACGCTTCATAGTTTCTTCGTACGATTTTGTAGCATCTTCAACCCAAAGAGCAGCCACTTTTACACCATCACCATGTTTTTGAAGATGTGCATGAATTGGAGAATCCTGTGTTAAAGGTGTTGTCAACACAATTCTGATTTTATCTTGTTTCAGTACATAAGATGCTTTGTCTTTTACTCCAGTTTCTAATCCGGCGTAAGCCAATGACTGATATCCGAAAGCAGTTTTATAATAATGTGCAGACTGTTTTGCATTTCCTACGTAGAATTCTACATAATCTGTTCCTAATAACGGAAGGAAATCTTGCGCTCCTTCAAAGATTTTTTCTAATCCGTATTCTACTGATTTTACTTCTTTTGACATGATGTTTATTTGTTTAATCGGTTAATCGTTCATTTGATGAACCGATGTGTTGTTTTAAGTTTTGTTTTTTTAACCGCAAAGTCCGCAAGGATTTTACGCTAGGTTCGCAAAGTTGATTGGCGATTTTTGCGTAAAATCCTTGCGGACTTTGCGGTTAGATCGATTCCAATAAATTTACTCCGTCCAAGATTTATAGTATTGTCCATCATCAAGACCCATAGCTTCTTCCGTAACCATCAATGGCCTGAAAGTATCAACCATAACGGCTAATTCCTGGGTTTCTGTGTGACCAATACTGCGTTCCATTGCGCCTGGTGCGGGCCCGTGCGGAATTCCTTTTGGGTGTAAAGTGATATGACCTTGCTCGATATTATTACGGCTCATAAAATCGCCATCTACATAATATAGTACTTCGTCAGAATCTATATTACTGTGATTATATGGCGCCGGAATTGCTTTTGGATGATAATCGTAAAGTCTCGGGCAGAAAGAACAAACGACAAAAGTGGCCGTTTCAAATGTTTGATGTACCGGAGGCGGTTGGTGAACACGTCCCGTTATAGGTTCAAAGTTATGAATCGAGAATCCGTATGGAAAATTATATCCGTCCCAACCCACAACATCAAAGGGATGTGTGGCATAAACCACTTCATGAATCATTCCTTCTTTTTTGATTTTAATTAAGAAATCACCTTTTTCGTCATGTGTTTCCAATTCGTTTGGCAAAATAAAATCACGTTCGCAAAATGGCGAATGTTCTAAATGCTGTCCTGATTGGTTTTTATAACGTTTTGGAGTGTAAAAAGGAGAATAAGATTCAACGTAAAATAGTCGGTTTTCTTCGGTCTCAAATTCTATTTGATAAATAATGCCTCTTGGAATAATAAGATAATCGCCATATTCAAAAGGAATATTGCCTAACATGGTTCTTAGTTTTCCTTTTCCTTTATGGATGAAAAGCATTTCATCGGCATCGGCATTTTTGTAGAAATAATTTCGAAGTGATTCTTTAGGTGCTGCCAATCCAATAATACAGTCTTTATTGACTAACATGGCTTTGCGGCTGCTTAAAAAGTCATTCTCCGGTTTTAATTCAAAACCTTTAAAAAGTAATGATTTTATGTTTTTTCCGATTGCAATTTTTGGTTCAACCGAATAAGAATTTAAAATTTCTTTGACCTGCGTTGGTCTGTGAACATGATAAGACAACGATGAATGTCCGTGAAAACCTTCGGTACCAAACAATTGTTCGTAGTAAAAACCTCCGTTTGGCTTTTCGAATTGGGTGTGTCTTTTTTGAGGGAAATCTCCAAGTTTATGATATAATGGCATGGCTTTTCAATTAGATAATTTGTAAATTAGATAATTCGAAAAAAGGTGAATTGTGTGAACAGATAATCAGCTCAACTTTTGCGCTGACTAATTATCTCAATTCGATAGCTTCACTCAGGATTTCTCTTGATGAGGAATTGAAGATATTCTAATAAACCTGTCCATTTTGTTTTCATTATAACAAATGTCGTAATTTTTATTGATTTAAATTGTAAATCATATCATTTATGAGCGCAAATTAATCTAAAATTTTTGACATTACAACGATATAGTTGCTAAATAATTCATTTTTTTCTCAATTAGAGTAAAATCTAAGTACTGAAAAATTTAACCCCAAAGTGAGTAAAGCTAAATCAATAAAGCTTTGCGCACTTTGTTTTTTTGATGATACTGCTATATAAAAATCTTTGCGCTTTGCGGTTAAATTAAGTAGACTATTAAAACATAAATCCAATACTAAACCAGGTAAAACTTTTAGACAATTCAGGTGACCATGATTGTTTAATTTCAATTGGACCAATAATAGTTTCTAAACCATAGCCTACTGCATACCCTGAATATTTAGGCATCGACACCCAGTCAACAGTAGAAAAAATGTCATCGCCCAGATTAGCATAATTTGCAGAAAAGTTGACATGATTTTTTTTGAAAATTTCATAATCAAAAGTAATTCCTGCTTTGATGAAACTGTTTCCGGAAATACTCAGGAAATCATATCCGTAGAAATAATTGAAGTTGTTTATTTTATTGTAACCATATCCACCTAATATATAATCGAAAAATGGAACACTGTCGTTTCCAAAAGTCAATCCGGCATCAGCTTCGAATTTAAAAGTTGCTCTTCTAAATAAAGTATTGGCTATGGCAACCTCGGCTTTTGCCATAGAATAAGGCTTGAAAGTCTTGGTATAATCTGAAGAGCCTAAATAGGTCTGAATATCTGTAGAAAAAAACAATCCGGAGCGCGGAAAGCTTTTGTTGTCAAATGAATCATATTTTAAGTAACCAAAAGCACTAAAGTAACTGCTTTTATCAATAACATTATCTGTATTCGACAAGGTTGGTGAATTTATCTTTAAATATTTGTATTCTAAACCACCACCCATTAAAAACTTTTGTACAAAAATGGTCTGAAAGTAGGCCTGGTTGCTAACATCCATAAAATCAACATTTATTAAATTGATATCAGGACTTGGGGCCGTTAAATTCCCTAAATTGCTCGTTACATTTCGGTTAAATTGATTTAATCTTGAACGAAATCCAAAGCTGATATTAAAACCATTTTCGACATAATAGTTTAAATCATATCTGAAATTATCACCTAAAATTATATCTAATGAAGTAACGTCATTTTTCAGGAATGTCTTTTTATGAGTAAGATTCAAAAGAATAGCACTTTTATAAAGACCATCATAATGTAATCCCAATTTTAAAAAGGTTTGAGTAGGGTTTTCTTTTAGGACAAGATCTAAATCGTCTTTTTCTCCATTTGGTTGTAAACAATAAGAGATCGTGCTAAAGTTTTGGGTTGCATTTAAATTATTGATACCGGTTTTGAGATCATCATAAGTTATGGTGCTCCCTGGCTTAAAACGAAGTTTACCATTGATGTATTCTTTAGTGTAGTTGTCTAATTGGTCGCTATTAATTTTTTTGATTTCAATGGTGTCAGTTGCGACTTTTAATTTTGGTTTTTTATAAAAATTTTCTTCAGTAACTAATGATTTAATTTTTTCGTAAACTGCAAAAGTGGCCTCTTCTCCTTTTCTGATGATTTCTTCTCCTCTGTCAAATGAAATTACACCAAAGTCACGAATATCTGGTTTTACATAGACATCAGTATCTTTTATTTTACTTTTCATTTTATCAATCGACTGGAGATTGGTAATCTGAACTAAAATTCGGGTAGCGTTTTTAAGATTCTTTCTTTTTAACAAATCGTCCTGAACATCAACACCAATTATAATATCGGCACCAAGATTTCGCACTTCTTTAATAGGGTAGTTGTTGACAACACCACCGTCGACTAATAAATTTCCGTCAATCTCGACTGGAGTAAATAAGGATGGAAAGGCCGAACTCGCCATCATAGCCTGAACCAGATTTCCTTTGTTTAGCAAAACTTCTTCACCGGTTTCGATATTGGTTGCAATACATAAAAACGGAGTTGGCAGTTTATTGAAGTCGCGTACATGACGAACATTTCTGGTCAGACTGCTTAATAAATTATAATTGTACATTCCTTTTGAAAGTGCCTCCGGAATTCCAACTCTGAAATTACTAAAAGGTAAAACGATGGCATATAATTCGTCATTTTTTTTGCCGTAAAAGTTTTTAGAAGATCTTGGAATATAATCGTTTATTAATTCGTCGAAGTTAGTTTGTTTAAAGATAGAGTCAATCTGAGTAGCATTGTAACCGGACGCATAAAGCCCGCCAATAACAGCTCCCATGCTGGTTCCGCCAATGTAGTCAATTTTTATTCCGGCTTCTTCCAGAACTTTTAAAACACCAATGTGTGCAAAACCTTTTGCGCCACCGCCACTTAGTACTAATCCTATTTTGGGACGTTTAACGCTGTCTTGTTTTTGTTCTTGCGAGAAGGAGTTTTGAGAATTGAATAATAAAGTAAGAAAAACTATTATGCTCCAAAAGCTTCCGATAATTGTCGGGACAGAAGAAAATCCTTTTGACCGGGTATTTGAAATGGAAAGCTGAATTTGGCGCATAAAAATTTACTAGTTGGTTTTGTAAAAGTCGACAATTTTTTTGGCTTTTGATACTCCTATAACGTCAGATATTTCTTTTTCTGAAGCTAATTTTAATCTTTTAACACTTTTGAAATGTTGGATTAAGGTCAGCATGGTTTTTTCTCCAATTCCGGGAATGGTTTCTACTGAGGAATTTAATGCGGCTTTGCTTCGTTTGTCACGGTGAAATGTGATTCCGAAACGGTGTGCTTCATTACGTAATTGTTGGATCACTTTCAAAGTTTCTGATTTTTTATCCAGATACAACGGGATAGAATCTCCGGGATAAAAAAGTTCTTCGAGACGTTTTGCTATTCCGATAATCGCAATTTTTCCACGTAAACCTAAATCATCGATACTTTTTAAGGCAGCAGAAAGTTGTCCTTTTCCACCATCAATAATAATAAGTTGCGGCAAAGGTTCTTTTTCGTCCAATAATCTTTTGTAACGGCGGTATACAATTTCGGTCATCGACGCAAAATCGTCCGGACCTTCAACTGTTTTTACATTAAAATGACGATAATCTTTTTTACTTGGTTTTCCATCTTTAAAAACAACACAAGCAGCAACCGGATTTGTTCCCTGAATATTCGAGTTATCAAAACATTCAATATGTCGCGGCTCAACCGGCAAACGTAAATCTTTTTGCATTTGCGCCATAATACGATTAACGTGGCGATCCGGATCTACAATCTGTAATTGTTTTAGTTGTTCAATTCTATAGAATTTAGCATTTCTGATAGATAAATCTAAAATCTGCTTTTTATCTCCAAGTTGCGGAACTGTTGTTTTAATTTTTTCCCCTAAATCAACTTCAAATGGAACAATAACTTCTTTTGATAATAAATGAAAGCGTTCGCGAAGTTCAATGATAGCTAATTCCAATAATTCTTCATCACTTTCGTCCAGCTTTTTCTTAATTTCTAAAGTATGAGAACGAATAATCGATCCGTGCGAAATTTGGAGAAAATTGACATAAGCCGCACTTTCATCAGATACAATCGAAAAGACATCGACATTGGTAATTTTCGGATTTACAATTGTTGATCTTGATTGATAATTCTCGAGAACTTCTATTTTTTCTTTAATTTTCTGTGCTTCTTCAAAACGTAAATCCTGTGCATATTGATTCATTAAACGTTTAAAGTCTTTCATACTTTCTTTGAAATTTCCTTTCAAAATTTCGCGAATCGCATCAACTTGTCGCTGATAATTTTCTAAAGATTCAATCCCTTCACAAGGACCTTTACAATTGCCAATATGATATTCAAGGCAAACTTTAAATTTACCAGAATTGATGTTTGATTCACTCAAATCATAATTGCAGGTGCGTAAAGGATATAATTCTTTGATTAACTCTAAAATCGTGTGAACGGTTTTGAAATTAGTATAGGGGCCAAAATATTCAGAGCCGTCTTTTACCATTCTTCGGGTAGAAAAAATTCTCGAAAAAGGTTCTTTTTTAATACAAAGCCAAGGGTAACTTTTATCATCGCGAAGTAACACGTTATAACGCGGTTGCAAGGTTTTGATTAAGTTGTTTTCTAATAAAAGTGCATCAGTTTCCGTAGGAACAACGATGTGTTTTATAGTCACGATTTTTTTTACGAGTACATTCGTTTTGGCCGTATCGTGAATTTTATTGAAGTAGGAGGAAACCCTTTTTTTTAAATTTTTTGCTTTTCCAACATACAATATTTTTTCGTCTTTATCATAATATTGATACACACCGGGATTGTCCGGCAAGGTTTGTATTTGAAGTAGTAAAGACGGTTTTTGCATTCTGTTTTTGTTTCTGAAGATGGTCGAAAAGCATTCTGAAAAACCATTTTGTTTTTCAGTTAAAGCTTAACATGGATTTAGATTCAAATTTACGAAATCAAAAGAATAATTTCTATATTTAGATTTTATAATTCTATATGAAAAATAACAAGCCCATGATTATTTTTGGCGAACCGGTTTTGCCAGGAGAAAATAGAACAATAAACGTTGAGATTGCCCGATTGCACACGACAACAAAGCTTAATATTCCGGTTATTGTGCGTCGTTCTAAAATAGATGGTCCGGTGGTTTTGTTCTCAGCCGGAATTCACGGCGACGAAATAAACGGAGTCGAAATTGTGCGACAGCTCATCAGTAAAAAAATAAACCGACCAACACGCGGAACCATTATTTGCATTCCGATTATCAATATGTATGGTTTTGTAAATAAATCAAGAGAATTTCCGGACGGCCGTGATTTAAATCGCGTTTTCCCCGGAAGTAAAAAAGGTTCTTTAGCAAGTCGTTTTGCGTTTCATATTGTGGCTGAAATTTTGCCTGTTATTGATTATGCAGTCGATTTTCATGCCGGAGGCGCGAGCCGATTTAATGCACCACAAATCAGGATAAGTGAAAACAATCCGGAATTAAAACTTTTGGCAGATGTTTTCAACGCGCCATTTACCTTATATTCAAAAAATATTACAGGCTCTTTTAGAAATACATCTGAAAAAGCAAATGTAAAAATGTTGCTTTTTGAAGGGGGAAAATCATTGGATATTAATAATGCTATCGCCAATGAAGGTGTAAAGGGAGTGAAGCGTTTGCTGAATTACCTGAACATGCTCGATTCAAAACAAATTGTTGAAGATGCTCTTTTTCCCTCGATTTATATTAAATACTCGGTTTGGTTGCGGGCTAAATGTTCCGGTTTATTGCACGATTATAATTTGATTGGAAAATTTGTAACCAAGGGAACTATTTTGGCGATTATAACTGATCCTTTTGGTAAATTCGAGCAAAAAGTAAAAGCACCACATGATGGTTACATCATCAACGCCAATCATTCGCCAATTGTTTATGAAGGCGATGCCATTTACCATATTTCTAAAACCCTTCCTGATGGCGACGAATAAAAAAGAATTACGCGTACACTATAAAAATCTTCGAAAAGGACTTTCGATTGATGATATCGAAGAAAAAAGTCTGGCTATAGCCAATGAAATATTGCAATTGCCTATTTGGGATAAAACCTATTATCATGTTTTTCTTCCAATTGAAGAACAAAAAGAAGTGAACACCGAATATATTTTGCACTTGCTTTCAGGAAAAGATAAAGAAATTGTGGTTTCGAAAAGTGATTTTGAAACCCGAAAAATGGCTCACTTTTTATTGACAGATAACACCAAAATCAAAAAAAACGAATATAACATTCCGGAACCGGTTAACGGTTTACCAGTTCCGGCTGAAACTATTGAAGTGGTTTTTGTGCCGCTTCTGGCTTTTGATGTTTTTGGAAATCGTATTGGATACGGAAAAGGTTTTTATGATAAATTCTTAACCGAATGTAAACCAGAAACCATCAAAATTGGACTTTCTTTTTTTGAAGCCGTAAATCAAATTGATGATGTTTTTGAATCTGATGTAAAGTTGGATTATTGCGTAACGCCTGAGCTGGTGTATAAATTTTAACCGCAAATTATTTTACCGCAAAGTGCGCTAAGAAAAATGATTTGGATTGTGTTGATTTTAAGTTCGCAAAGTTATCACTTTGGTAATGATTAGATTTAAATGATATAAGTAAGTTTATCTCTCTATTCAGGAAAATTAAAATATACTTATATCAGTTGTAAAAATGAAAGATCCCAAATCCAATTTTAAAGTTGGAATTTGGGATTTTTATATTGTAATTTTAAGAAATTTTATTTCACTTCTTTGATAGTCGAAGCATCAATCCAGCCTTCTGTTCCATCTGTTAATTCTATTTTTTTCCAGTTTTGAAGTGTTGCAGTTACATAAACTTTGGCACCTTCATGCAATACGAAAATAGCCGATCCTGCTTTTTGTGGTTCGCTTCTAACTTCACTCACTTCTGAAAAAACAATCGCAGGGCGATCGTTGTCATAATAATCTTTCTCTGATATTGCTGCTGCAACACTTAGCAGAACACCAACCAGCAATACAAACATTCCAATGAAATATAATCTTTTTGAAAGCGTAAGCTGTGAAAAGTAATATCCAATAAAGCTCAATAAGAAAAGAAAAGCAATCCCAACAGCAATTTTAGCCCAGGTATTGTAATCGAAAATTCCTGTAAAGTTTTGGATCAATTTTGCAAAACCTACTTTCGGAACTTCTTTAATCTCGTCAATAGTGAGTTTTTTGGCGAATTTTAAGTTGTTTAAAGTCTGTTCATCATGAGGTTTTAAAACCAATGCTTTTTCATAATTATAAATCGAAGGCGCAACTTTATTTAGTTTGTAATAACAATTAGCCAAATTAAAATACAACTCAGCTGAGTGTTCTTTATTTTCTTTAAGAACATTTTCATACTCCTGCGCAGCCTGCTCAAACTTGTTATCCTGATACAAAAGATTTCCTTTTTCAAAGCTGCTTTGAGCAAAGAAAACCTGAGTAATTAATAAAAAGAGATATACTATATTTTTCATTCTTGTTTTATTTAAAGGAAAGTTTTTTAGAGAACTTTCAAACTTTGTGATCTTAAAATCAACACAATCCGAATCACTTTCTTAGCGCACTTTGTGGTAAAATTAACTAGTGGTTAAAAAATTAAACAATCTGTTTTTCTAATTCAGAGATAATCAAAACAGCCTTATCAAAATCCTGTTGAATCGAAGCGCTTGAGGCCGGAGCATAACGTGCAAACTCACAGTTTTCCGTCAAATTAATGAAATTTTGAACCGATTCCGGATTCGCATTTCTTGATAGTAACAATTCACGAATATTGTCTTTACTCATTTCTGAAGTTTCGATATGCAACTTCGCTTTCAGGAAATTATGCATTGCTTTCTCCAAAGCAATATAAAATGGCTCTTTATTATTGAGCTGTTTTTTAGCTTCAGATAAATATTTCTTAGCCAGCTTATTGTTCATTTTAATTCGGTTACCGGTAACATCGCTGTCAATTGCTTCTTTCTTTTTCTTAGCCAAAACAATAATCGGTAAAATAAGGAAAGGTGCTAGTAGTAATCCGTAATATAAATTTGAACCATAAAAATCATTTTTAGCCATAGAGACTAAAGTAGTTTTTGGTTTGATGTATCTGAATTGTTCTGTTTTAGTAATCACATTTTTCGCTGCACTTGCTGTTGCGTTTGCTTCTGCCTGCATTGGTCCGTCTAAAACGTCAACCGTAATTTCCTGAGAAGTAATGGTTTTATATGATCCGGAACTCAAATCAAAATACGAAAACTGCATTGGTTTTATAACGTACTTTCCTTTGTATTGCGGAATTATAGTGTACTTATCCGAAATTTTTCCTGACATTCCAGCCAATGAAGTGGTGACTTTTTCGTCATGAACAGGATCGTACATCTCTAATGCATTTGGAACAACTGGTTTCGGAAGTGTAAACAATTTCATGTTTCCGCTTCCTGCAGCACTTACAACCAAATCAAGACTTTCGCCATTTTTTAAAGTAGTTTTCGAAGGAGTAACCGTAAAATTGAATTTACCAACAGCTCCTGTGAAACCTTCAGGCTTACTAGCTTCTGGAAGTGGTCTCACATTGATGGTTTTCGCTCCCGCTGAAACGACTTTATTGTCCTCAGACAGAACCATTTGACCAAACATGTCACGACGATTTGTGGGTAATTGCACCCCAATATCAAGTGAAAGAGGTTCAATTGTAAGTTTTCCTGATTTTTGCGGATATAAAATGGTCTTTTTTAAAACCACAAAATAGCATCTTTGTCCTCTGTAACTTCCTTCTTCAATAGCTAACTGTTTGATTTCTATATTCTGATTCCAGAAATCATTGTATTTTGGTTTTCCAAGTTCTTTAAAACCGGTAACATTAATGTTATTGAAGTATAATTTATAAACCACAGTGATTGGTTCATTCAAATACGGATTTGTTTTTGAAATTTCAGCAACCAAATTCAATGTTTCGCTTCCGGCACCGCCTTGTTGTCTAGGGTCACTTGGATCTCTTTCTTCAGCAACAGCATTGGTTACAACGATTTTTTGAGGGGTCGTTTTGTATTTCTGACCATTAAACTCAATTGCAGCCTGTTTAATAGTTAAAGTTCCTTTTTGTGCAGGTTGTAATATATAAGAATATATTTTTTGAAAAGAGCTTCGTCCGTTAACCCATGATTGACTTATCTGCTGACTTGGTCCTGCTACAATTCTAAATCCGTCAAATGAAGGCTGTTCGAAGTTATCCCCGTCAACATTCATGATGAAGTCAATACGAAGTCTCTCGTTTATACCAAGCGAGTTCTTGCTTACTCTGGCTTCAAATTGAACTTGAGCCATAAGCCCTTGAAAAGTGAATAGTAATAGAATTAAATATCTTTTCATTAATTGTTTCAGTTTTGTTTAACTGTTTAATTGTTATTTGTTTAATCGGTTTTTTTTAAGTTTTATTGTCTATTCGAATAAACAGTTAAACGAATAAACAATTAACCCAAAAAAATTACCAGTCTTTTTCTGTTTTTTTCGGACTTCCTTTTACTTTTTGAGCATTTACTTTATCCTGAATTTTCTTTTCTTCGTTGTTAACGGCATCTAATAAATTCTGAACACGTTCTTTTGAAATTCCGCCAGGTTGTGGTTTTGGTTCTCCTTTGTTGTCTGATTTATCATCTTTCTTCGGATCATTTTTACCATCTTTTTTGTCCTTGTCTTTGTCGCCTTTGTCGTCTTTCTTATCTTTATCCTTGTCTTTGTTTTTATCTTTGTTCTTGTCCTTATCTTTGTTTTTATCCTTGTCTTTGTCTTTATCCTTATCCTTGTTTTTATCGTTTTTCGGAGGATTTTCTTTTAATTTTTGTTTGGCCAAAGCATAATTATAACGCGTTTCATCATCAGTAGGGTCATTGCGCAAAGCTTGTTTATAAGCTTCAACAGCTTGTGTATAATCTTTCTCTTTCATGAAAACATTTCCTAGATTATGAAATGCCTTATGCTTTTCAGGTCGTGTTTTGGCGTTTTTAATGGCACTTCCGTAAGCAAATTTTGCTTCAGAAACCTGGTTTTGTTTGTAAATAGTATTTCCTAAATTATAAGAAGCAGTCGCTTTCTTTGGAAATTTTGACTGTGAAATTCTATAATTTGCCTCAGCATCCACAAATTTATTCTGCTTATATTCTTCATTGGCATCAGGCAATGTCTTGTCTTTTTCCTGAGCTGAAACCGCTAAAGAAAACGTTAGTAAAATATAAAGAAGTAAATTTTTCATTCTATTTTTTTTAATTTTTTGTTCCGAAATAAATTTCAAAACAATTATTTCTTTTCGTTAAATAAATTCAATTCTTTTATCCAGTTGGTTTTTCTTTCCAAAAGGAAAATATCTACAAACAACAATAAGAACGCAAAGCCCAAAAACCATTGAAATTGCGATTGGAAATCGGCCATTTGTGTCGCTTCGAATTCTGTTTTCTGAATGTTATTCAATGCATTTTTTACGTAATCTAAAACTTCTTTGGTGCTTCCTCCATATACATAACCACCTTTCGTTGCTTTTGCGATTGCTTTCAGTCCGTCCTGATTAAGTTTTGTAATAACAACTTCTCCGTTTTGATCTCTTTGAAAGCTTTTTACAACTCCATTTTCTTTTAATGGTATAGTTCCGCCTTTTTCTGTTCCGATACCAATGGTGATGATTTTCATTCCCAATTTGTTGGCTTCTTCCGCTGCTGCAGAAGCGCCTTCAGAATGATCTTCTCCGTCAGAAATCAAAATCAATAACTTGCTTGTTTTGCTTTTTTCATCAAAATAAGTTGCTGATAAACGAATTGCTTCATCCAGTGAAGTTCCCTGAGACGAAACCATATCCGGACTCATACTTTGCAGGAACATTTTTGCTACGCTATAATCGGTTGTAATCGGTAAAACCGGAAAAGCACTTCCAGCATAGGCAACAATTCCAATTCGGTCACTTCCTAAATTATTGATAATTTGCGAAACTAGCTGTTTACTTTTTTCTAAACGACTTGGTGCCACATCTTCGGCCAACATACTTTTAGAAACGTCGACTGCAAAAACAATATCAATACCTTCACGTTTTACAGTTTCCATTTTAGTTCCAATCTTCGGATTTACTAATCCGATAATCAAACACGCGAGTGCTAAAAGTAGTATAGATAATTTTAATACAGGTTTAAAAACAGAACGTTCAGGGCTCAGTTTTTTAACCATTTCCAAATCACCAAATTCACGCTGTTTCTTTCTTTTCCAATACATATTGAAAAGAAAAATACACACCACAATTGGGAGTAAGAATAAAAGGTATAAATATTTTTTTTCGTCTAATTCCATTTTTTAATTCTAGTTTTCAGTCGCAGTTTTCAGTCGCAGTTTTCAGCTGTAAACTGTAAACTGTGACTGCGACTAAAGTATTAAATAAAGCTTCTGTAAACTGTATTTCTTAAACCAACTTCCAACAATAATAAAAAGGCTGCCAGTAAAACAAACACTCTGTATTTTTCGTCGTAATCATAGAATTTTAATTCCTGAATTTCTGTGGTTTCTAATTTATTGATCGCGCTGTAAATTTGAGCCAATCTATCGTTGCTTGTTGCTCTAAAATAGGTTCCCTCGGTTTTACGGGCGATACTTTTCATTAAAGTCTCATCAATTTCAACCTTCTGCATTTTGAATAAAAAACCTCCGTTTGGAGCGTATGCATAAGGAGATGGTGCCATTCCGTTGGTTCCAATTCCTATTGTGTAAACTTTTATTCCATATTGTTTTGCAATATCGGCAGCCGTTTCAGGTTCTATAAATCCGGCATTGTTAACACCATCAGTCATCAAAATGATTACGCGGCTTTTTGCCTTACTGTCTTTAAGACGGTTTACAGCTGTTGCCAATCCCATTCCAATTCCAGTTCCGTCTTGTAAAGCGGTATCGTACCTAATGTCTTTTATGGCTTCTAAAATGATTGCTTTATCGCTTGTAACAGGAGTTTTGGTATACGCTTCAGATGCATATAAAACCAATCCTATTCTGTCATTTGGTCTTTCTTCAACAAATTCACCGGCAACTCTTTTTAAAGCCTCCATACGGTTTGGTTTTAAATCTTTTGCCAGCATACTTCCCGAAACGTCAATTGCCATTACAATATCAATTCCTTTTGTAGTTTTGGTCTGATTGCTGATATCAACTGTTCTCGGCCTTGCCAATGCAATAATCAAAGAGCTTAACGCTATAATCCTGAATACGTATAAACAAGGTTTTAATTTCGTTAATAAGGATTCGCTGTTTTTAAAACCCTGAGTTGAACTCATTTTTAAAGTAGGCGATTGCTGATTACGTTTCCAGAAAAACCAAGCAATTGCAATTGGAATTAAAAGAAACAACCAAAAAAATTCTGGATTTAAAAAAGTTATCTTTTCCATTAATTACTTGCTTTTTGAAGTTCAACAGAATTTAAAATTCGGGTTGTGATCTCATTCGCATACGTATCGCCTTCCTGATGTAAAATCATAATTTGCTGTAATCCCTGATCTTGTTTAAAAAGCAAAATTTCATAGTATGCTTTTGTACTTGTTTTGCTAACGGGATTTAAGACTGTCATTGTTCCGTATCCTTTTAATCCCTGAATTCCTGCATTGGTCTGAAAATCTTCTTGTTTTACAATAATATTTTGCCCGCCCTGAGCTTCAATTATTTTTAAAGTACCTTCTAAAGTTTTTGCTAAATCAAGTTCAACAGGATTTTTAAATTTACTGGTTGAAACGGTAACATAGAAATTATCAATCATGCTTCCGTAGGCAAAAAGCTGCATTTCTTTAATCAGGGCCATCGCTTCTTTTGGCAACACTTTTTGCGTGTCCATTCGTTTTAAAACTTTTGGAGTTTCAATTTGAACAGCTGGATTTCCGTAAGCACTTTTTACCCATTCTCCTTCTAATAATTCCTTAGATGGATGACCAATAACATTGTCTTTTACATAAGCGAATCCTTTTGTTACCACGAAAAATGTTGTTGTTGCAGTTAATAAGAAGACAACAGTTGCCACGGCAAGAGTAATTCGTTTGTTGCGTTTTTTACGCAATTGAAGCTGAATTTGCTTTTGTCTTTGCGCTTCATTCAATAATTGGTCTTCTTCTTCCGCAGGAACTTCAGTCGGAATTGCATTATCAAGCGTTAAAATTACTTTCTGAATTTTATTTCTGTCATCCGTAATTTCAAAATCCAATGGTTTAGATTTTGCAAATTTTACTAAATCCGCCTGACGTAAAACACGCTCTAAATTCTCAACGGTTTCAGGTGTTAACGTCATTTTCTTTTTAGTAGAAGCCAATCTTATCGCCTGAATCAATTCAGAAGTAGTACTTTCCATTGCCGGAATATGAATCGCCTCTTCAATATAATTACGGGCAATATCTGTTAATTCACTGTAGTATTCTTTGATTTCACCTTTTTGAACCAATTCTTTTGATTCCAGGTTATTCAATAAACTTGTTGCTTTTTCGATTGGCGTTTTATAAACTTCTTCTTCAATTTTTTTCTTCTGATGTTTTTTAATATACCAATAAACAAAAGCACCAATTGCAAGAATTACGATGACAATCAGAACATAAATCCACCAATCGTTGTTGCTTTCGACATTTGAAATATCCTTAATGTCATACATTTTTTGCTGCATAGTGTCGACTTTTACATTCGCCACTTCAACTCGGATAGAATCGGATAAATAAGGTTTTTTATCAATTAAAATTTTGATACCCGGAATAGTGTATTTTCCTGAATCAAATTGGGTTAAGCCGTATTTTTTGATCAATTCGTAAGTGTCATTTTTCTTAACGGTATCGATTGGGTACGATTGAATTACTTCTAAAGGGCCAATGTTTTTTAGTTTAGGAAAAACAACTTTCGATTTTGAGCTTACAACCGTTTTAAGCGTTAGCTTAAACTCGGCTCCAATTTTATTTTTTGTAGTATCAATACTCGTTTCAACTTGTTTTTGTTGTGCAAAAACAGCCGAAGTAAGCAAAAATAGAAATATGTAAAATTTTAATTTCATTTGATTTTTGATTCAGATTTTAGTCTAAAACGAATGCTTATTTTTGAAAATTTATTTTTGAAACTGATAATCGTCGAAATTTCAAATTAACGAGACTTGAAATAACCGAGTAATTTTGTTACGTAATTTTCGTCGACTCTTGTGTTTACAACACCAGCTCCTGATTTGCTGAAAATATCTTTGAAATAATTAACTCTTTCCTGATAATGTTTTTCATAGTTCATTCGAACTGATTTGGAGCCTGTATCGACCAATTGAATTTTTCCCGTTTCAGCATCAAGCATGTGAACCATTCCTAAATTCGGGATTTTTTCTTCACGGATATCATAGACACGAACACCTGTAATGTCGTGTTTTTTAGAAGCAATTTTTAAGGTCTGTTCGTAATTTTCAGACATGAAATCAGAAATCACAAAAACGATCGCTTTCTTTTTTTGTGTTCCTGATAAAAATTTCAAAGCTTGCGAAATATCCGTTTTGTGGCTTTTTGGTTCGAATTCGATTAATTCACGAATGATTCTCAAAACATGCGAACGGCCTTTTTTGGGTGGAATATATAATTCGACATTATCAGAAAATAATATTAATCCGATTTTGTCATTGTTTTGTGTAGCCGAAAAAGCCATCGTTGCCGCAATTTCGGTGACAATGTCTTTTTTGAATTGACTTTTTGAACCAAAACCTTCAGAACCCGAAATGTCAACCATTAAAACCATGGTCAATTCGCGTTCTTCTTCAAAAACTTTTACGTGGGCTTCGTTATACCGTGCGGTTACATTCCAATCGATGTTACGAATATCATCGCCATATTGGTATTGACGCACTTCGCTAAAAGTCATCCCGCGTCCTTTAAATGAAGAATGGTACTCTCCCGAAAAGATATGATTGCTCAGTCTTTTGGTTTTGATTTCTATTTTCCGTACTTTTTTTAAAAGCTCTTTTGTGTCCATTTTTTATTAGTGTTCAGTGATCAGTTAGAAAGTGTTCAGTTTAGTTCAAATTCTAAAAGCTCTTCTGTCTTTTGTTAGTGTTCAGGGATTTAAAGCATCAGTTGTTACTGAATACTAAAATCTGAACACTGAGCACTTTTTTTAAGGTACTTCAATCTCGTTTACGATTTTGTTGATAATGTCTACAGAAGTAATGTTTTCGGCTTCAGCCTCATACGTTATTCCAACTCTGTGACGTAAAACATCATGTACAACTGCACGAACATCTTCTGGAATTACATAACCACGACGTTTGATGAAAGCGTAACATTTTGCCGCATTGGCTAAATTGATACTTCCACGTGGTGATGCTCCAAAACTGATAAGAGGTTTTAAGTCCGCAAGTTTGTACTTCTCTGGATAACGAGTAGCAAAGATGATATCTAAGATATATTTTTCGATTTTTTCGTCCATGTAAACTTCACGAACCGCTTCCTGTGCGCGCAAAATTTGTTCTACAGAAACTACAGGATTTACTTTTTCGTAACTTCCTTTTAAGTTTTGACGAATTACAAAACGTTCTTCATCAATTTTTGGGTAATCAATTACCGTTTTCAACATAAAACGATCGACTTGAGCTTCAGGAAGCTGATATGTTCCTTCTTGCTCCACCGGGTTTTGAGTTGCCAGTACTAAAAACGGACGATCTAGTTTGAAGGTCGTGTCGCCAATAGTAACTTGTTTTTCCTGCATCGCCTCCAAAAGTGCAGACTGAACTTTGGCAGGAGCACGGTTAATCTCATCGGCAAGTACGAAATTGGCAAAAATTGGCCCTTTTTTAATAGAGAATTCGTTTGCTTTGATGTTGTAAATCATCGTTCCGACAACATCGGCAGGTAATAAATCCGGAGTAAACTGGATACGGCTGAAAGAACCCTGTACCGCTTGCGACAAAGTATTTATCGCTAAAGTTTTGGCTAATCCCGGAACTCCTTCAAGTAAAATATGCCCTTGTCCTAGAAGCCCGATTAATAAACGCTCGACCATATGTTTCTGGCCCACAATAACTTTGTTCATTTCCATTGTAAGAAGGTCTATAAAAGCACTTTCTCTCTCAATTTTTTCATTTATCGCTCTAATGTCTAAAGTCGTTGTATTTTCTTCCATATAAATATTTTTAAAACCTTTTTAAAACGTTGATTTTTATGCCTAACTTTTGAGAGTGCAAATTGAATATTTTTTGAGAAGTAAGATGTTAAAGAATGGTTAAAACTTCGACCAATGCACTAATTTTAAGGACGAATTGTGAATCTATTTTTATATTTTTAAGAACTTTGATGATTATGCTCTACAAAAGCATATTTATTACCAAAAATAACGCAATAAAACCATGAGCAAAACAACGTTATCGCCTATAATTTCGGGCACTATGAATTGGGGAGTTTGGGATAAAAACCTTACAACTAAAGAAATGGAAAATATGATACAGATCTGTATCGAAAACAAAATTACCACTTTTGATCACGCCGATATTTACGGATCTTATACTACAGAAGCAGATTTTGGAAAAGCTTTCCACGCAAGTAAAATTTCAAGAGAAAAATTACAGTTAATTACGAAGTGCGGCATTCAGATGATAGCTGAAAAACGACCGGAGAATAAAATCAAACATTACGAATATTCGAAAGAATATATTATCTGGTCTGCTGAAGAATCTTTGAAGAAATTAAAAACAGATTTTATTGATGTCTTTTTATTGCACAGACCAAGTCCGTTGATGCAGGCAGATGAAATTGCTGAAGCGGTGGAGAAATTAAAATCGGAAGGAAAAATTATTGATTTTGGACTTTCTAATTTTACTAGTTCTCAGACCGAATTAATTCGTTCAAAAACAGAAGTAAGCTTTAATCAGGTACAATTTTCAGCGACACATTATGAAGCCATGACCGATGGAAGCTTAGATTATATGCAAACACACGGAATTCGACCATTGTCATGGAATCCGCTCGGAACTGTTTTTAGAGAAGATACTAAAAAGACACGCCGTTTGAAAAAACTGCTTGCTGAATTGGTTCAAAAATACAGTTTTGGTTCAGATACACTTTTGTTGGCCTGGATCTTAAAACATCCTGCAGGCGTAATTCCCATTGCGGGAACTGTAAATATTGCCAGAATTCAGTCGTTGATGAAAGCCGCCGAGTTAGAAATGGACAAAGAAGACTGGTTTGCGATCTGGACAGAAAGTATGGGCGATGATGTGCCTTAGTCCTTTAAAATGACCATAAAAAAACAGCTATTCTAATTTCTGGAGTAGCTGTTTTTTTTATGGTTTAATTATTATATTATTCTAAAATCAGCGTGTTCATGTTTGAGATTTGCCCATTAACCACAACCACATTAGGAACCACTAAAGGAGGAAATTCCGAAGTTATGTCTGGCGTAATTGTTACGCTATAAGTTCCCGCCGGAATACCGTTTAGTTGAAATACTCCTAGCTCATTTGTATAAGCAGAAACAGTTGTGTCTCCAACCTGAACAGATACTACAGATTGAAAAGTGAAAGGCGTTACAATTCCTTTAATTATTCCAGATGTTGCGTTTGTAGATACTCTGATTACCGGATGCAAATTGAAACCACCAGATCCGGTTTCGACAACAACAGAATGTTCAACATCAAAATCTAATAAAAAATCATAAGTTGCGCCGCCTGTCAAGGTTTGGTTCACTTTTAATTTTAAACCTGATTGTTGCGCACTTGGTGTTTTTAATGGATAAGTTACACCATCTTTTTTTACTGTATTGTGCTCACCAAGAATCAATCTGATTTGGCCTAAAAAACCTGATGGTACCTCGTTATCTGCTAAAAGAACATTTACACCACCAGTTAAATCAAGTAAATTGTAGATTCCTGGTGTAATATTTCCAATACTAACCCATCCATCCTCACCAGTTTCTGAAGTACTTTTAATTTTAACGTCTAGTACTTCCACATTTACTTCTTCATAATCACCGGGAGCGTCCGTCATTCGCACCGTTACTTTCGAAGTTTGTGCGCTGCTATTATCGTCATTGCTGTTGCAACTTACTAGAAACAAGCATAATAGTGAGGAAAGAAGAAGTGTTCTAAAATTTAGGGTTGCTTTTTTCATAATTTTCTTTTTTTTAAATTAGTAAATTAATAACGCAGAATAAGACTTATTTAGTGCCTTAATACAGTAATTTTGCGTAGTACTTAATCAAATCTTAAGGAAAAGTCGGACTATATTTTAAAAAGTCGGAAATTTAAAGTGTGAAAAATGATCTATTTACAAAAATTTGATAAAAGGTTTTATTCTGAATTAATTGATTCCGTCAAAAATGCAAAAGATTTAATGCAGTTTGGCGGGCCTGAATTTATTTTTCCCTTAACCGAAAAGCAGATAGATAAAACACTTTCTGATCAAAACAGAATTGCTTTTAGAGTTGTCAATATTTCCGATGAAACTACTGTTGGACATTGTGAAATTTATTTTAAAGAGGATTCGGCAAAATTGGGCAGAATTCTAATTATTGATGAGAAGCAAAGAGGAAAAGGGATTGGCGAAAAAATGGTAATTTAATTGCTGGAATTTATTCGTGAAAACAGGAAAGAACGAAATATTGAATTGAATGTTTTTGATTTCAATGTTGGTGCCATAAAATGTTATGAAAAAGTGGGCTTCAGTATTAACCCGGATAAAATATTGATAAGGGAAGTAGATGGCGAAACCTGGACGGCGTTAAATATGGTGTTGAAATTAGACGAATGGAAAAATAAGAATTAAAAACTAGAAATATTTGCCACAGATTAAATGATTCTCGACGATTGAAAAAAATCATTTTTAATTCTTTAATCTGTGGCAAAAAATAAAAAAAAATGTAGAATGAAAAGAACAGTTTTAATTACTGGAGCCACGAGTGGAATTGGAAAAGCAACTGCACAAATAATGGCAAAAAATGATTATAAAATTATCCTTTGCGGAAGACGTAAAGAACGTTTGGCTGAACTAGAAAAAGAACTTTCGGCATTTACAGAAGTATATTCGCTTTCTTTTGATGTTCGTGATAAAGAGGCCGTTTTTTCAACTATAAATTCATTGCCAGCAGAATTTTCGCAAGTTGACGTTTTAATTAATAATGCTGGAAATGCGCACGGTTTAGATCCAATTCAGAATGGAGATATCGATGATTGGGATGCTATGATCGATATTAATGTAAAAGGACTTTTGTACGTTTCTAAAGCGATTATTCCCCAGATGATCGAGAGAAAAGCGGGACATATTATTAATATTGGTTCTATTGCGGGTAAGGAAGTTTATCCAAACGGAAATGTATATTGTGCCTCAAAACATGCCGTTGATGCTATTAATAACGGAATGCGAATGGACCTGAATCCTTATGGAATCAGGGTAGGAGCAATTCATCCGGGAATGGTAGAAACCGAATTTAGTGAAGTACGCTTTAAAGGAGATGCTGACAGAGCGTCTAATGTATACAAAGGTGTAGAGGCGTTACAAGCAGAGGATATTGCAGATATTATTCATTTTGTGGTTTCGAGAAAATACCACGTAAATATTGCGGATTTGATTGTGTATCCAACGGCGCAGGCCTCGGCCACGATAGTCAAGAAAAATATTTAGTTTTTTTTCATGATAAGAATTATAAAATAAAGCCCCAGAGGGGCGTCATGTTTATCGAAATTTATAATTTAATTTTATAGAACCCCATCGGGGTGGAATATTTATCGGGTGTGAAATATCGGAAGTATAGCTCCGCTGGATCTTTGTTTTTATTCATGTATATAATTAACTATAAATATGTTGCTCCGCTGGAGCTTTATTGTTGGCTATATAAAATATTTAAAATTTTAGATTGTTAGACTTCTTAGAAATTAGATTAATTTAGAATCTGAAATTCGACAATCTAAGAAGTCTAAAATTCTAAGCCAATCTAACATCTAAAAAAAATGATCAACAAGCGCCTTTTAATAAAAAACCTGCTCGCTCATAATGATGAGAGCAGTTTTTATGATAAAAAAAGGCAGTTGAATTTGCATACGCGCGAAGGAAAAGGGAAGTTTCTGAAACACATCTGCGCTTTATCAAATTCTAACCCAACCAATAATTCTTATATTGTAGTTGGTGTTGAAGATCAGGATAATGAGATTGTCGGCGATGATTTCTTCGATGATAGCCGAATTCAGAATCTCGTCAATGCGTTTTTAGAAAATCCGCCTAAAATTCAATATGAGAATGTGCCGTTTCCAAATCTTCCAAAAGATAAAGTAATAGGACTGGTTACGATTAAACCCAAGAACAAAATTTCTTATTTTAAAAAAGGAATTCACACTATTTTAGCGAATAGCGTTTTTGTGAGGCGAGGCAGTAATTCGATTCCGGTTGAAGGTGAGGTAGAGAAGAATTACCAGAATACAGAAACGGTAATTGGGATTGAAAACAGCTCCCGAAATAGCATTCAATATACACTTGATGGCGTAATCGATTTTATGAATTTCAGACATAAAGATATGTCGCCGAAATATTATGTTTTTAAAGAATTATTTGTGATTTGCTGGGCAGGAGTTCCTAAAAAATCGCGGGATAAGACCTTTCTTTCCAGAGTTGATATTGAATTGATCAACGAACAAATTAAGCTTTTTTATTCGGCGCAAGATGTTGTTACTATTGTGTTCGATGATGATAGTTTCACGATTACCGAATATGTTCCGTTAGGCTTAAACGATAAAACAAGTTACTATCCGTTAGAAGAACAAACCATTCGTTTTTTTGATAATGGTTATTACAAAATCGACCGGAAAATGCTTTTTCAACCACCGGAATTCAATCGAAAAATGCTGTATCATATTTACAATTCGAATATGGCATTACTTCAAAAATTACAAAAGGGATTTACATTGTCACAACGTGAAATGGTTGATCTGGAAAATCTACCTTCAACTTTTATGATTTGTTATTTGAATGGTTTTGATGAAGCCAAGCAAAAACTAATCGATTCAAAATTGCTTTTGAAACCTTTTTCGCAGGTCTATTTGTCTTTTAAAGAAGCCTTAAGAATTTTGCGGAAAATGAAATATGATTTTCAGGAAGGGACTAAATAAAGATTCTAAGTTGCTAAGATTCTGAGATCCTAAGGTTTTTGAATTGTCTCTAGCTTTTAGCCAGAGATGATAATTTGTCTGGTTACCACCCGGTTTAGCCAAATATTTTTTTAAATCACTGATACAGTAAATATTTATTCACTTCATCATATGGAAAAAGGATTTCTTTTGGGCCGTCAGCATAGGATGCGGCTTCGTATGAGTTATAATATAAAAGTAAACCTTCTTCTGTATAAAAAATGTTCTGAGGTAATTGAAATTTATCATTTTCGAACATTAAACCCGTTGCGTTAATATTCGCTTTTTCAGGAATTTTATATTTGGCGCGGAAAGCTTTTTCGGCGAAAGCCTTAAACTCTTTTTCATTTTTAAAAATCTGATCAGAAAAAATGGTTTTTCCCGTTTTCGGATTAAATAATAAAGATCGATATCCCTGATAACCATGCGCACCGCCGGTAAATGTATAATGATCGATTTTTATATTAATGATTTGACCGGATTCAAATTCTACATTTCCTTTAATTTTGCCTTCCCAGCCAAAGGTTTCGTTTGGGAATTTTTGATGCATTTCTTCATAAGATTCGATAAAAGAAGCTGTTAGTGCTTTGTAGTCGTTTAGTTGTATTGGCTTTTCACCAAAATAAGTAATTTCTTTTATGACCAAAAATATTTTTTTGTTGATGCTGTCTGTTACAACGGGAATATTTTTTGCAATCGGAATGTCAATAATAATTATTGGGCAATCTGTTTTGCAGGGAAGGTTGGATTTTTTCTCAAATGTTTTGTTTTCAAATGAAAGTTCTTTGCTACAGCTAGTGAATATTAAAAACAAAAAGACTAAAAAAGTATACTGTTTCATATCTAAAAGTGTTAATTATATATAAAGGTAAGAAGTTGTGTCCGGATTAGAATAAATTAAACGGTAAATTTGTACCAGAATTAAAGATTAAAAATTTGTAACTATATGAAATTCAATACTAAAGTAATTCATGGCGGTCAACATCATGATCCAAGTACGGGAGCAGTAATGCCACCGGTTTATCAAACTTCAACTTATATTCAAACAAGTCCGGGGCAGCCTTTGGGCGATTATGAATACAGCAGAGCTTCAAACCCAACTCGTTCAGCGTTAGAAAATGCTTTGGCCAGTATTGAAAATGGTACTCGCGGATTGGCTTTTTCATCTGGATTAGCGGCTACTGATTGTATTTTAAGAGGTTTAAAAGGCGGAGATGAAGTCATTGCGATGGATGATTTATACGGCGGAACTTACAGAATGTTCTCCAGAATTTATAAGGATTCCGGGATTAAATTTCACTTTGTTGATATGACCGATATTGCTAAATTGAAGTCATTAATCAATGAAAATACAAAATTGGTCTGGGTAGAGACACCGACGAACCCGTTAATGAAATTGGCCGATATCGAAGAAGTTGCCAAAATTACCAAAGAGCATAAAATTTTATTTGCCGTTGATAATACTTTTGCAACACCATACTTGCAAAAGCCACTTGATTTAGGCGCTGATATTGTAATGCATTCTGCGACAAAATATTTAGGAGGGCATTCTGATGTTATTGCCGGAGCTTTAATCGTAAAAGATGAAGCTTTAGGAGAACAATTACATTTTCAGCAATTTGCAACTGGAGCAACATTGGGGCCAATGGATAGTTTTTTGGTTTTAAGAGGAATTAAAACACTTTCATTAAGAGTTCAAAGACACTGTGAAAACGGAGAAAAAGTAGTGGAGTTTTTAACTAAACATCCAAAAATAAAAACGGTTTATTATCCGGGATTACCAAGTCATCCGTTTCATGAAATTGCAAAAAAGCAAATGAAAGCTTTTGGCGGAATGGTTTCATTCACATTTGTTTCTGGTAAAAAAGAAGATTCAATTGCTTTCTTAGAGAAATTAAAAGTATTCACTTTGGCAGAATCATTAGGTGGAGTTGAATCGTTAGCGAATCATCCCGCTTTGATGACACATGCTTCTATTCCGGCAGATAAGAGAGCAGAAGTTGGCATTACCGATGATTTGGTTCGATTAAGCGTTGGTATCGAAGATGCTGAAGATTTAATCGCCGATTTAGAACAGGCATTAGCATAAAAAGCTAAATTCGAAAATAAAAAAAATCCCAAATTCCAATTAATCATTTTGGAATTTGGGATTTTTATATTTTGAGATTTATTTAAAATTAGAATTCTAAATAGTGAATGTATCCAACATTAAGCCAAACCTGCCAGTCATTTGCTTTGTTTTCTTTAAAAAGGTCTTTGTTTGGATTTAAACCGTCAACCCAGTCAGAACTAAAAGACTGAAAACGACATTCAAGCATTAAGTCGCTCATTGTTGTTAGTTTGTAATGTACACCTAAACCAGCTGTTGCTGATAAAACGATACCATTTTCACTTGAAAAACCATACTGACGACCATCTGATGGGACTAGATATTTTACAGGGGTAGTTTCTATAGTTCCTAACGGTCCAAGATCAGAGCTTACTTTAGTAGTGTAGTAACTTACTAAAAAACCTAAACTTATGTAAGGACTAAAACTACCAACATTGTTTTCAAAATCATGTATTTTAATAAATGAGAATTCTCCTTGAGCACCAAGACTCAATATGTTAGATTTTCCATTCATAGCTCTCAATCGCAAGACTCCTAAAGTTGGTGGATTTTTTTCTACATAATGACCAAAATGTTCGAGGTTGGTGTTAGTAAAAGATAACTCTGATCTGATCTTAACATGTTCTGAAAAAAAAGTTTCGTGATTGTTATTTGCTGAGAAGTTAATAAAATGAACTAATCCAATACCAATACCTCTGTTTCCAACATTGGTTTGAAGGTCATGCCTTTCACCATAATCAGATTGAAGAGTAACGGGTCCGAATATTATTCCTACTTCTTGTGCAAAACTTTGCGCATTCGATACAGTTGAAATTCCGATGAAGGCGAATAATGTGAGTATTATAGGTTTAAACATATCTTTGGGGCTTTCAAATCAAGGCAAATATATAAAAAACATGTACGATTCAAAATATAATATTGTTCTATTAAAAAATAAGTAGCAAAATACTTAATTTGTTAACTTTAAGTTGGTTGTTTTGATGTAAAATTAGTAGTGTAAAATGCTATAATTGGTAAAGTTTGAAAATTACACAATTCAACGCTGTAAATTAAAAAAAATCACATTAGATTCGCATTTTGTTATATCTTTGTGTGTTGAAACGAAAACGTTTTCTTAAACGTATTTTCTTATTTAATTGAGCGAAAATTAAAATAATTTATCTGAATAATTTATTTAAAAATGGAACAAAAAATAAATGAATTTATGGCTCTTGTAGAGTCTAAAAATCCGAACGAGCCAGAGTTTCTTCAAGCCGTTAGAGAATTTGCAGAAACGGTAATTCCATTTATTGCAGAACGTAAAAAATACGATGGAAAAAACTTACTTCTAAGAATTGCTGAGCCAGAGCGCTCTATCATATTTAGAGTTCCATGGGTTGATGATAAAGGAGAAATAATTGTAAACAGAGGTTTTAGAATTCAGATGAATTCAGCAATTGGACCTTATAAAGGCGGAATTAGATTTCATCATTCTGTGAACCTATCAGTTTTAAAATTCCTTGCTTTTGAACAGGTTTTCAAAAATAGTTTGACTACACTTCCAATGGGTGGAGGTAAAGGAGGTTCTGATTTTGATCCGGAAGGAAAATCGGATGCTGAGGTAATGCGTTTTTGTCAATCTTTCATGACGGAATTATGTCGTCATATTGGTCCTGATTTAGATGTACCTGCTGGAGATATTGGTGTAGGAGCAAGAGAGATTGGATATTTGTTTGGTCAATATAAAAGAATTAGAAATGAATTTACAGGTGTTTTAACCGGTAAAGGAATTGCTTACGGAGGATCATTGATCAGACCTGAAGCGACAGGATACGGAGTTGTTTATTTTACAGATCAAATGTTGCGTACTATGGGACATGAGATTAAAGGTAAAAGAGTAGCAATTTCCGGATTTGGAAATGTGGCTTGGGGAGTTGCTTTAAAAATAAATGAATTAGGCGGAAAAGTGTTGACTATTTCTGGTCCTGATGGTTATATTTATGATGAAGACGGAATCTCTGGAGAAAAAATTGATCATATGCTTGAAATGAGAGCAAGTGGTGATAATAGAGCAGAAAAATATTTGGAGAAATATCCAAATGCTGTTTTCCATAAAGGGAAAAGTCCATGGGAAGTAAAGGTTGATATTGCAATTCCATGTGCTACTCAAAATGAGTTAAACGGTGAAGATGCTCAAAAATTAATTGATAATGGCGTTTTGTGTGTTACTGAAGCTGCAAACATGCCGTCTACATTAGATGCAATTAAATTATTCTTAGACAATAAAGTATTATTTGCTCCAGGAAAAGCGGCTAACGCTGGTGGTGTTGCTGCATCTGGACTTGAAATGACACAAAATTCAATCCGTCTAAATTGGACAAGTGAAGAAGTTGATTTAAGATTAAAAGATATTATGGTTGGAATTCACAACCAATGTAAAAAATACGGCGTTGGTGAAGATGGCTATGTAAACTACGTAAAAGGAGCGAACATTGCCGGATTTGTTAAAGTTGCCGATGCTATGCTTGCACAAGGTGTAGTATAATTTTTAGTACTATATAAAAATGCCTTCATTTGTCTTAGGACGAATCGAAGGCATTTTTTATTTATAAAAGAACAAAATTCTAATACTTTCGTTTGTATTATATTTGTCTATCTGAATATATCAAATAATGAAGAAAACGTTTCTCTATATTTTGTTTTTACTTTTTATGCAATTTAGTTTTGCTCAGAATTTGTTGTGGCAAGGCTACTTTTCGTTTAATGAAATAAAAGATGCTTCAGAATCTTCGACAACCGTTTATGCAGCATCGGAGAATGCTTTATTTTCAAAAAACGCTGCAACAAATACAGTGAAAACAACGACTACTGTTGAAGGGCTTTCAGGTCAAACCATTTCGGCTGTATATTTTAGTGAAGGATTCAAGAAAACAATTGTAGGCTATGAAAATGGTCTAATGATTATAATCAATGAAACGGATGGCAGTATGCTAAAAGTGGTTGATATCATTAATAAACAATTAGCACCAAATCTTAAAAAGATCAATCATTTTATGGAGCATAACGGGTTGGTTTATGTTTCTTGCGATTTCGGAATTGTGCAATTCAATTTAACAACTTTACAATTTGGTGATACTTATTTTATTGGTGATAATGGAGCGGAAATTAGTGTAAAACAAACTGCTTTTTTTAACGGATTTATCTACGCCGCAACTTCAAGTGGTATTAGACGTGCAAATAGTACAAGCCCGAATTTAAATGATTTTAGTCAATGGTCCGTTGTAAATTCTGGTGATTGGTCAAGTGTTGAAGCTTTAGATACAGAACTCATTGCAATTAATACTGTTGGGTATATTCATAGGTTTAACTCCGCTACTTTTGTTGGTTTTTTACAGCTCCCGCAACCTTCTGTAGATATGCGCACCAAAAATCATAATTTATTTATTACGATCCCTAATACGGTTTATATCTATAATAATCAAATGATTCTGAATCGGCAGATTTCAAATACCCAGGTTTTAGATAATACATTGGCTTTTACTTGTTCTACAGTTGTCGGAGATGCGATTTACATCGGCACGAAAGAAAACGGTTTGTATTCATCTTCTCTTTTAAGTAATGGTACTTTTGAAAATAATACGCCCACGGGTCCGGCGCGAAACAACATTTTCTCATTAGATGTAACTCCAAATGTTCTTTGGACGGTTTATGGTGATTATGATTCTTTTTACAATCCCTATCCTTTAGATAGTTATGGTATAAGTAAGTACAATACTTATGGCTGGTTGAATATTCCTTATTCGGAAGTTTATGACGCTAAATCGATGACCAGAATTATTGTAAATCCAACAAATGAAAAGCAGGTTTATGCGAGTTCATTTTTCTCCGGATTATTAAAAATAGAAGATGATGTTCCGAATTTTTTATATGACGAAAAAAATAGTGGTTTAGAATCCATTACTACCGAAGGTCCAAATTATATAGATGTTAGAATTAATGGAACTGCTTTTGATAAGACGGGTAATCTGTGGGTAACTAACAGTCGAATTAAAAATGGATTGAAAGTATTGAGAGCCAATGGGCAATGGGGGAGTTATTCGATGACTTCAATTATTGATGATGCAGAATCTTCAAGTTATGCCACTATTGTGGTTGATAGAAATAGTGTAAAATGGATCGCAACCAATAGAGATGGCGTTGTTGGTTTTAACGAAGCAACCAATACATTCAAGAAAATGACATTTGGAGCTGATGCAGGAAATCTTCCAATTGCCGATGTCAGATCAATTGCACTTGATGCTAAAAACCAACTTTGGATAGGGACTACAAAAGGATTGCGTGTTTTGTCTAATATAAGTAGTTTTCAGAATGATAGTCAATTAAAAGCAAATCCGATTATTATAATGGAAGATAATTTAGCTCAGGAATTACTTTATGAGCAATTCATTACTTCCATCGCCGTTGACGGCGCCAATAATAAATGGATAGGAACTGCCGACTCAGGTATTTTTATGGTGTCGGCAAATGGCCAGGAAACAAAATACCATTTCACGATTAGCAATTCGCCTTTGCCAAGCAATGTTATAAACGATGTTAAAATTAATAGCACAACCGGAGAAGTTTTCATTGCTACAAATAAAGGAATGATTTCTTTTAAAGGAATTGCAACCGGTGCGAATGAAGATCTAAACAATGTCTACGTGTATCCAAATCCGGTTCGGCCAACGTATTCAGGAACTGTAAAAGTAGCTGGATTAATAGATAAAGCCAATATTAAAATTACGGATATTGAAGGTAATTTGGTTTATGAAACTACTTCAGAAGGAGGAACAATAGAATGGGACACAACAGCTTTTGGAAGATATAAGGTTGCTTCTGGCGTCTATATGATTTTTATTTCTGCGCAAGATGGAGGGGAAACCAAAGTTAAAAAAGTAATGATAATCAGGTAGTTTTTAGCCCTCTCAGTTTTAAACCTGAAAACCTGAAACCTGAAACAAAAAAAACAAACCTTGCTAGTCAAAACCAAAGCCATAGTAATCTCGTCCTTAAAATTTCAGGAAAAAAGTCTGATTGTAAAGTGTTTTACGCTTTCAAACGGGCTGAAGTCTTATTTTGTGCGTGATGCTTTTTCGAGTCGCAAAGCCAGTCAGAAAATTGCTTATTTTCAACCCTTTTCGATTTTAGAAATTGAGGCGGTTCATAAAAATAAAGGGACTTTAGAAAATTTTAAAGAAATTAAAACCGCTGTATCTTTTCAGACGATTCATACTGATGTTGTGAAAAGTACAATTGTAATGTTTCTTTCTGAAATGTTGCATTATTCTATTCAGGAAGAAGAAAAAAACGAATCGCTTTTTGAGTTTTTAGAAACAGCACTGACTTGGTTGGATCATCATGATGAAATAGCTAATTTTCATTTGATCTTACTTTTGGAAGCAACAAAATATCTTGGTTTTTATCCGGATACTTCTGAAAGTGATTTGCCGTATTTTGAAATGATTGAAGGTGTTTTTACGCTTTTCAGCGGCGTAAATTCTTTAACAGAACACGAAACAAATCTTCTAAAAAAACTAATTGATCTACGATTTGATAACGATCAAAAAGTTTTTCATGTAATAGAAAGGCAAATACTGCTGAAAATTCTGGTAGATTATTATAGTTTTCATTTGGATGGATTCAAAAAGCCTAAATCTTTAGAGGTTTTAAAGGAGGTTTTCTCTTAAATCTTCAAAAAGAGCATTTTTTTTTTGCGGAATATACCTGAAATTTCCTTTCAGCACTCTTTTTTCTGTCATCTTTTATCTATTTTCCTCAAAATTCCTTACTTTCGCACCTCGTTTAAGAAAAGGATAAAATGAGCACAAAATTTACTGAATACAAAGGACTTGACTTACCAACAGTAGCGTCAGAAGTTCTTGATTTTTGGAAGAAAGAAAATATATTTGAAAAGAGTGTAACTACTCGCGAAGGTGCAGAGCCTTACGTATTTTTTGAAGGTCCGCCTTCAGCAAACGGATTACCGGGAATTCACCACGTGATGGCGCGTGCGATTAAAGATATTTTTTGCAGATATAAAACTCAAAAAGGTTTTCAGGTAAAAAGAAAGGCCGGATGGGATACTCACGGATTACCTGTAGAATTAGGTACCGAGAAAGAACTTGGAATTACAAAAGAAGATATTGGTAAAACAATTTCTATCGAAGAATATAACGAAGCGTGTAAAAAAACCGTAATGCGTTATACCGACGTATGGAATGATTTGACTGAAAAAATGGGATATTGGGTAGATATGGAAGATCCATATGTGACCTATAAACCAAAATATATGGAGTCTGTTTGGTGGCTTTTGAAACAAATCTATGATAAAGGTTTGTTGTACAAAGGATATACAATTCAACCTTATTCTCCAAAAGCAGGAACAGGATTATCTTCTCACGAAGTAAATCAGCCTGGAGCTTATAGAGATGTTACAGATACTACGATTGTAGCGCAATTTAAAACTTTACCAGAAACGCTTCCAAGCTTTTTGCATGGTTTTGGAGATATTCACATCTTGGCATGGACGACAACTCCTTGGACATTGCCATCGAATACCGCTTTGACAGTTGGACCAAAAATCGATTATGTTTTAGTAAAAACATTTAATCAATATACTTTTGAGCCAATCAACGTTGTTTTAGCTAAAAATTTAGTTGGAAAGCAATTCGGAAAAGGATTTTTTGCAAGTGAAGATGATGCTGATTTCGACAAAGTGAAAAATGGCGACAAGCAACTTCCGTATAAAATCTTAGCAGAAGCGAAAGGTGCTGATTTAGTAGAAATTCGTTACGAACAATTATTGCCGTACGTATTGCCTTATCAAAATGCTGAAAATGCATTTAGAGTAATTGCGGGAGATTTTGTTACTACCGAAGATGGAACAGGAGTTGTGCATACGGCTCCGACTTTTGGTGCTGATGATGCTAAAGTAGCAAAAGAAGCTAAGCCGGAAGTACCGCCAATGTTGGTTTTAGACGAAAACGGAACGGCAGTTCCATTAGTAGATTTACAAGGTAAATTCACTTCTCATGTAGGTGATTTGGCTGGTAAATATGTGAAAAATGAGTATTATGATGCAGGTCAGGCGCCAGAGCGTTCTGTAGATGTTGAAATTGCTATTCGATTAAAAGAAGAAAATAAAGCCTTTAAGGTTGAAAAATACGTACATAGTTATCCACACAGTTGGAGAACTGATGAGCCGTTATTATATTATCCACTAGACTCTTGGTTCATTAAAGTAACCGATGTAAAAGATAGAATGTTCGACCTGAACGAAACTATCAATTGGAAGCCTAAGTCTACTGGTGAAGGACGTTTTGGAAATTGGTTGAAAAATGCCAACGACTGGAACTTATCTCGTTCTAGATATTGGGGTATTCCGTTGCCAATTTGGAGAACAGAAGATAAAAAAGAAGAAGTTCTTATTGGTTCTGTTGAAGAATTGTACAATGCGATTGAAAAATCTATCGAAGCCGGTTTTCAAAAAGAAAATCCGTTCAAAGGTTTTGAAATCGGAAATATGTCTGAAACAAATTATGATTTAATCGATTTGCATAAAAATGTTGTCGATCAAATTACTTTAGTTTCAGCTTCAGGCCAGCCAATGAAACGTGAGAGCGATTTAATTGATGTTTGGTTTGATTCAGGAGCAATGCCTTACGCCCAATGGCATTATCCTTTTGAGAATAAAGATAAAATTGACGAGAATAAAGATTTTCCAGCGAATTTTATCGCGGAAGGTGTAGATCAGACTCGTGGATGGTTTTATACTTTACATGCTATCGGAACTTTAGTTTTTGATAAAGTAGCGTATAAAAATGTAGTTTCAAATGGTTTGGTTCTGGATAAAAATGGACAAAAAATGTCGAAACGTTTAGGAAACGCGACAGATCCTTTTGAAACAATTGCAGAATATGGCCCTGATGCCACACGTTGGTATATGATTTCAAATGCAAATCCGTGGGACAATTTAAAATTTGATATTGAAGGAATTGCTGAGGTTCGCCGTAAATTCTTCGGAACTTTATACAACACTTACTCTTTCTTTTCGTTATATGCGAATATCGATGGATTTAAATATGCTGAAGCGGAAATTCCGTTAAACGAAAGGCCTGAAATCGATCAGTGGATTATCTCTGAATTGCATTCTTTAATCAAATTTGTTGATGAATGTTATGAAGATTATGAGCCTACGAAAGCAGCAAGAGCTATTTCTGACTTCGTTCAGGAAAACTTAAGTAACTGGTACGTTCGTTTATGTCGTCGTCGTTTTTGGAAAGGTGAATATGCTCATGATAAAATTGCAGCCTATCAAACGCTTTATACTTGTTTATTAACGATAAGCAAATTAAGCGCTCCGATCGCTCCTTTTTTCATGGATAAATTGTACAGAGATTTAACGAGTTCTACAGGATCTGAGCAATATAGCAGTGTTCACTTGGCTGAGTTCCCAAAATTTGTCGAAAACTTTGTTAATAAAACGTTAGAGAGTAAAATGCAGAAGGCGCAAACGATCTCTTCTTTGGTTTTATCGCTACGTAAAAAGGAAATGATTAAGGTGCGTCAACCTTTGCAAAAGGTAATGATTCCGGTACTTGACGAAAATCAGAGAGCTGAAATTGAGGCTATTTCTGAGCTTGTAAAAGCAGAAGTTAACGTTAAAGAAATCATACTTTTGGATGATGATTCAGGTATTTTGGTGAAGCAAATTAAGCCTAATTTTAAGGCTTTGGGACCACGTTTTGGAAAAGATATGGGGCTGATTTCCAAAGAAATACAAGCTTTTTCGGCAGATCAGATTAATCAGTTAGACAAGCAGGGATTACTAGATATTGTTATTGCTGGAAAAAATGTAACTTTATCACTAGAAGACGTCGAAATAACATCGCAAGATATTGAAGGATGGTTGGTTGCAAATTCAAACGGAATTACGGTTGCGCTTGATATTACAATCACTGAAGAATTGAAAAACGAAGGAATCGCGAGAGAATTGGTAAACAGAATTCAAAATATCCGTAAAGATTCTGGATTTGAAGTTACCGATAAGATTAAGGTTCAAATAAAAAGAAGTGGTTTATTAGAAGAAGCCATTCTTAAAAATGAAGACTATATTAAGTCTGAGACATTAACAGATGATTTGGTTTTTGTTGACGCTTTAGAAAACGGCACAGAAATTGAGTTTGATGATATTAAAACTGTGATATTAATTTCAAAATAATATAATAAAATGATAGATGAAATTACAAGATACTCTGATGCTGATTTAGCAGAGTTCAAAGAAATAATTCAAAATAAAATACAAAAAGCACAAGCCGATCTGGATTTAATTAAAAGTGCTTACATGAATGATTTGAATAACGGAACCGATGATACTTCTCCAACTTTTAAAGCATTTGAAGAAGGAAGCGAAACAATGTCAAAAGAAGCAAACTCACAGTTGGCTATCAGACAGGAAAAGTTTATACGCGATCTGAAAAACGCATTATTCCGTGTTGAAAATAAAACATACGGTATCTGTAAAGTTACAGGTAAATTAATCAGCAAAGAAAGGCTTAAAATTGTTCCTCATGCTACAATGAGTATCGAAGCTAAAAACTTGCAACGATAATATTTGCAAATTGCAAAAGAATTAACGCTCCTTTAGGAGCGTTTTTTTTGATTAAATTGTTACTTTTGCGCATCAAAAATTCATAAAATGTCATTACGAAAAGCGTATCTCCTTATATTTTTAGTTTTACTTGTTGATCAGATTTCAAAAATCTATGTGAAAACCAATTTTATTTTAGGAGAAGAAGTTCCTGTTTTCAATTGGTTTAAAATTCATTTTATTGAAAATGAAGGAATGGCATGGGGAACAAAAATCCCTGGTGAATATGGGAAACTGATTCTAACTGTTTTTAGAATTTTTGCTGTTTTCGGAATCGGATACTGGTTGGCTGATGCTATCAAAAAGCATCATTCTACTTATTTGATTGTGGCAATTGCTTTGATTTTTGCAGGAGCAGCCGGAAATATTTTGGATTCTGTTTTCTACGGAGTAATTTTTGATGACAGTACACATAATTTGGCAACCCTTTTTTCGCCGACTCCATATGGCACCTGGTTTCATGGTTTAGTGGTAGATATGTTTTATTTCCCAATTTGGGAAGGTAATCTTCCAACCTGGATACCGGTCTTTGGGGGTAAACATTTTATGTTTTTTAATGCTATTTTTAATGTGGCCGATATGGCGATTTCTACAGGTGTTGGTATTTTGCTTGTTTTTAATAAAAGAGCATTTCCAAAACACTAAACTTACTTTTTAAAAATTCAAAAATAAATAAATTCCAAATTCCAATATTTAAATTGCTCTTTGCGTATAAATATTGGAATTTGGAATTTTGCATTATTGGGATTTGATATTTATTGTGCTATTTTTACAACAGTAAAATCAAACTTATGCAAAGTCCGTCTTTCTCTATTTATGATGCCTCCGCAGGTTCGGGAAAGACCTATACTTTGGTTAAAGAATATCTTAAAATTATTCTTTCTTCTCCTAGAAATGATGCCTATCGTAATATTCTGGCAATAACTTTTACCAATAAAGCAGTTCATGAAATGAAAAGCCGTATTGTTGGAAGTTTATCTGAGTTTGCTAAAGACGAACCTTCTGCGAAAGCCATGGATTTAATGGAAGACTTATCTCGTGACACGGGTCTTTCCGTAATTAAAATCAAAATAAAATCTCAAAATATTATTAAGCACCTAATTCATAATTATGCTGCTTTTGATATTTCTACAATTGATAAATTCACGCACAAAGTAATTCGGGCTTTTGCTCACGATTTAAATTTACCAATGACTTTTGAGGTGACGCTGGATACTGAAAATTTATTGGTAGAAGCTGTTGATGCTATTATTGCACAAGCAGGTCAGGATGAAACTTTGACAAAATTACTGATTGATTTTACGATGGAAAAAACTGACGATGATAAGAGTTGGGACGTTTCGCGTGAAATTTTGGAAACGGGGAGATTAGTTTTAAATGAAAACAATCGGAATGAAATTGTTCATTTTCATGATAAGTCGATTGAAGAATTTGTTGTCATTAAAAAGAAAATGTCGGTTTTATGTGCCGACTTAGAGAAAGAGAACGCTGAATTAGCTTCTGAAGCTCTAGTTTTAATTGATAAAAATGGTATCGATTTAAAATCATTTTCAAGAGGAACTTTCCCGAATCATCTGGAAAGTATTCGGGAAGGAAAATTTAATCCACGAAATAAAACTTTTCATGAATTTGATGATATCGCTATTAATAAAACCGCAAGTGACCGTGCGTTGATCGAGAATATTATTCCTGAGTTGCTTTTGACTTTGGATCGAATTTATAAAAATTTCGAAAAAAGAGATTTCTATAAGGCTTTTTTGAAAAATATAACTCCACTCTCGTTACTGAATACAGTAAGTAATGAGTTGGCTAAAATTCAATCAGAACAAAATATCTTATCTATTTCTGAATTTAATGCCATCATTCATCGTGAAATTCAGAACCAACCGGCACCTTTTATTTATGAGCGTCTTGGTGAAAGATATCGTCATTTTTTCATTGACGAATTTCAGGATACTTCTGAAATGCAATGGCAAAATTTAATTCCTCTTATTGATAATGCACTTTCGGGGCAGGATGATTTTGGTAATAAAGGAACGCTGATGATCGTTGGTGATCCTAAACAATCTATTTATCGCTGGCGTGGAGGAAAAGCGGAACAATTCATTGAATTAGGTAAAGATTCAAATCCGTTTAATAATCCGGAAAAAGTAATTAAACATTTAGATACAAATTACAGGAGTTACAGTGGAGTAATTGATTTTAATAATGCTTTTTTTAAGCTGATTTCGACTGAATTCTCTAATGAGGACTATAAAGATTTGTATGAAAATCATAGTTATCAGAGCTCTAATTCAAAAAAGGGGGGGTATGTAAATATTTCTTTTTTGCCAATAATCGAAAAGAATGATTTTGCTGATGAAGAAGAGGTTGTTGAAAAATCAGATTTATATGTTTTAGCAACTTTAAATACAATTCAGAAAGTACTGCATGATGGTTTTGAATATCGCGACATAGTAGTTTTAACTCGAAAAAGAGATCAGGGAATCGCTGTTGCGAATTACTTAACCGAACAAAATATTCCACTTTTGTCATCTGAAACTTTAATGATTCAGAATGCAACAGAAGTTCGGTTGATTATTCATTTATTAAAGTATCTGAATAATAGTATTGATTTGGAGGCTAAAGCTAATTTTCTTCATTTTTTGGCGACAACAAAAGAGCTTGAAATGTCAATTCATGATTTTATAGCGGCCGGAATGGGGCATAGAAATGAAAATGAGTTTGAAAAATGGCTCTTAACTTTTGATGTTTCGCTTTCTTTTGAAGATGTTCGAAAAAAATCACTTTATGAAGCTGTTGAGATTATCATTTCTAAATTTGTTCTGTCGTCGGAAGGAAATGCTTATGTGCAATATTTTCTGGATATTGTTTTAGAGCGTGATATTAGAAATCAGGCTGGAATTGCAGATTTTTTAAGCTACTGGGATAAAAACGGAGAGAAATTTAGTATTCCTTCTCCAGAAGGAAATAATGCTGTTCGAATTATGACGATTCATAAATCTAAAGGTTTGGAATTTCCTGTTGTAATTATGCCTTTTGCAGAAGAAGATTATAGCAGAAAGCCAAAAGATAAATTATGGCTTGATGCAGAAGACCCTGATTTAGGCGTTCCGAGGGCTCTGATTGACAATAGCAGCGCCGTTGAAGGTTTTGGACAAAATGCTTCTGCTGTTTTTAATTTGAAAAAACAAGAAGAGCTGCTTGATAATGTTAATGTTTTGTATGTGGCCCTAACTCGTGCTGAGGAACAATTATATGTTATTTCTCAGACTATAAAAGAGAGAAAAGACGGGGAGTTTCCGGGCAATATGGCTTCTTTTTTTATTAAATATTTGATAAACAAAGGGATTTATGAGCCTGAAAAGCTGGAATATGAATTTGGAAGTAGAACAAAACTTTCTCCTGTAGGTAAAACATTAGATTTGGTAAAGACAATCCCAATTGTTTCAGAAGTTTTGAATCCGAAAAACATTAAAATCGCTCAAAAGGAATCTTTGATGTGGGGAACGCATCAGCAGGAGGCGATTTCGTATGGAAATGTAGTTCATGAGATTTTGGCATTTGTAAAAGATAAATCAGATGTTGAATTGGCGGTTACAAAAGCAATCGAGAATGGTTTGATAAAATTTGATCAAACAGAGATGGTTTTAAAAACGCTTTATGAAATTGTGTCGCATCCTGAGTTAAGTATCTGCTTTGATGGGAAGAATAATGTTCTTACCGAGCAGACTATAGTTCAAAAGGAAGGTAGAATTTTAAAGCCGGATCGAATTGTTTTGACTGAAAATAAAGAAGCTTACTTGTTGGATTATAAAACGGGAGCTATAAACTCGAAATACACACAGCAGATTCAGGAGTATCAGGATGCAATTGAAGATTTAGGTTATAAAGTGTTAAAAAGAGCTTTGGTATACATAGGAACCGAAATCGATGTAGTAAATTTGTGAAAAAATTAATCAGTTGTTAATAGCTTAAGTGAGGTAAGTTGTTAATTTTTAACATATTAAATATAGTAAAATGTACGGTAAAATTAAAGATCATTTGCAAAACGAATTGCAAACAATTGAAGAAAGCGGAATTTTTAAGAAAGAACGCATCATAACTTCAGAACAAGGAGCGGAAATAACTATTTCTACTGGAGAAACAGTTTTGAATTTTTGCGCCAATAATTATTTAGGACTTTCGTCTCATCCCGAGGTTGTTCAGGCAGCGAAAGATACAATGGATACACATGGTTTTGGAATGTCATCTGTTCGATTTATTTGTGGAACACAGGATATTCATAAAACACTTGAAAAAAAGATTGCAGATTTTTATGGAACAGAAGATACCATATTATATGCTGCCGCTTTTGATGCAAATGGTGGTGTTTTTGAACCTCTATTAGGAGAAAACGATGCGATTATTTCAGACAGTTTAAATCATGCTTCTATTATAGATGGTGTTCGTTTGTGTAAAGCAGCTCGTTATCGCTATGAAAATAGTAATATGGAAGATTTGGAACAACAATTAATAAAAGCAAATGAAGCTGGAGCTCGTTTTAAAATAATTGTTACTGATGGAGTGTTCTCTATGGATGGCCTTGTAGCGCCATTAGATAAAATTTGTGATTTGGCAGATAAATATGATGCAATGGTTATGGTAGACGAATGCCATGCTGCGGGATTCATTGGTGCAACCGGTAAAGGAACACTGGAAGCAAAAGGTGTTATGGGAAGAGTAGATATTATCACAGGTACACTTGGTAAAGCGTTAGGTGGTGCGATGGGTGGGTATACAACGGCAAAGAAAGAAATTATTGAATTATTGCGTCAGCGTTCAAGACCATACTTGTTTTCAAATTCTCTTGCGCCTGCTATTGTAGGGGCTTCAATTAAGGTTTTTGAATTATTAGAAAAAGATACTTCATTGAGAGATAAATTAGAATGGAATACTAATTACTTTAAGGAAGGAATGAAAAAAGCAGGTTTTGATATCATTGATGGAGATTCTGCTATAGTGCCAGTTATGTTATATGATGCTAAATTATCTCAAAATATGGCAGACGAACTTTTGAAAGAAGGTATTTATGTGATTGGTTTTTTCTTTCCTGTTGTTCCAAAAGAGAAAGCAAGAATTAGAGTTCAGTTATCTGCTGCGCATTCTAAAGAGCACCTAGACAGGGCAATAAGTGCGTTTAAAGTTGTCGGACAAAAGTTAAAAGTTATATAATTCCCATTTTAAATAATTTTTGTAGGTTTTTTTTAACATTTCATTTTGTATTTAAAAATTTTGGTGTTACTTTTGTCTGTAATTAACTAAATTGTAATTAAAAAAATTAAGTATGAAACATCTTAACAAACTTTTAGTTGCTGTGATGATGGTGATGGGTTTAAGTTCTCACGCACAAGACAGTAACAATCCATGGGCTATCTCTTTTGGAGTTAATGCCGTTGACACTAGAACCAGTTCTGGTGCAGGAAGTGGTTTCTTTGACCAACACTTTTCTCAATTTTTCGCTGCAAAAGACAACTGGAATGTTCTACCTTCTTTGTCTTACATTGGAGTGAATAGATATGTAGGTCACGGTTTCTCTGTTGGTTTACAAGGTTCTGTAAACAAAATTGATAAAGCTGTTTATTTCAGACCATCTGCTCCTGGGCATGACGGAAGAGGTAATGTAGTTACTAATCCTGGTGATTTAATGTATTACGGAATTGATGCTACTATCAAATATAGCTTCCAGGAATTAATTAAATCTAAAGTAATTGATCCTTCGTTATCTGTTGGTGGAGGTTATACTTTCTTAGGAGACGATAGTTTTGGAACAGTTAACCCAGGTGCTGGTGTTACTTTTTGGTTTACAGATGCTATTGGTTTAGAGCTTGCAACTAGATACAAATGGGCTGTTGCTGCTGGTTCTGGAGACAATGTTGGAAGAAATGATAAGAATGGAGAAATTGATACTCCATCTCATTTTCAACACACTTTAGGTCTAGTATTTAAATTCGGAGGTAAAGATACTGACGGAGACGGAATCTATGACAAAGATGATGCTTGTCCAGATGTTGCTGGTTTAAAACAATTCAACGGATGTCCTGATACTGACGGAGACGGAATCGTTGATGCTAGTGATGCTTGTCCAGATGTTTTTGGTTTAGCTGCATTAAACGGATGTCCTGATACTGACGGAGACGGAATTGCTGATAAAGATGATGCTTGTCCAGATGTTGCTGGTTTAGCTGCTTTAAAAGGTTGTCCAGATGCTGACGGTGACGGAATCGCTGACAAAGATGACAAATGTCCTACTGTTGCTGGTCCTAAAGAAAATGGTGGTTGTCCATTCTTAGACGCTGATAAAGATGGTGTTGCAGATAAAGATGATGACTGTCCTACAGTTTACGGTCCTGCTTCTAACAGAGGTTGTCCTGAAGTAACTACTGAAGCTTTAGAAGATCTTAAAGTTCAAGCTAGAGCGGTATACTTTAACTCAGGTAAAGCTACTTTCAAAACTGGAGACAAAGAAACTCAAGCTAGATTAGATGCAATCAAACAAATCCTTATCAACTATCCAAACGCGAAATTCAGCATTGAAGGACACACAGATAGTACTGGAGGTGCTAAATTGAATCAAAAACTTTCTGAAGACAGAGCTGCTGCTGTAATGAACGCTTTAATTGAAAGAGGTGTTAACGCAGAGAACTTAACTTCTAAAGGTTTTGGACCTTCTCAACCAGTTGCAAGTAACAAAACTGCTGCAGGTAAAGCACAAAACAGAAGAACAGAAATTAGACACATTGGTTCTAAATACCAAGGTAAACTATAATTTACTGTTTAAATAAATACTAAAAGCCATTCTTAATTGAATGGCTTTTTTTATTTTTATCAAATGATAAATACTTCTTTTTTAGAAAAAATTGCAACTGTTGTAATTCGTGATTTTTCTGCAAAACTTGCTGAAACAACTATAGTTTTACCAAATAAAAGAGCTAAAGTCTTTTTGATAGAAGCTTTGAAAAAAGAAACGAATAAAACGATTCTTTCTCCTGAAATTATAAGTATTGAAGACTTTGTACAGGATGTTGCTTCAATTCGCTCTGTAGATTCAATTGAATTACTATTTGAATTCTATGAGGTATATCTTTCTGTTACTGAAAAACAAAACCAACAATCATTTGAGTTATTCGCTAATTGGGCAAAAACACTTTTGCAGGATTTTAATGAAATCGATCGTTATCTTTTAGATCCTTCTCATGTTCTATCTTATTTGAAAGATATTGAGGATATTAAAAAATGGGGAATTGAAGTTGAAAACAAAACAAAGCTTTTAGAAAATTATATTGATTTTTGGAAACTTCTTCCTTTATATTATACTTCACTATATGATCATTTGCTGAATAAATCAATTGGATATCAAGGTCTGATTTACCGCGAAGCAGTTAATAATCTAAATCATTTTTCGAATACAATTTCGAATCGTACTTTTATTTTTGCTGGATTTAATGCTTTAAATGCTGCAGAAGAAAAAATAGTACAGCATCTTCTTGCTCTTGACCAGGCAAAAATATATTGGGATGTAGACCAGACTTTTTTAAACGATCCTTATCATGATGCTGGTCTTTTTGTACGACGTTTCAAAGAAAACTGGAAGCATTACAAAGCAAATCCATTTGAATGGATTGTAGATGACTTCTCTCAATCTAAGAATATTCAGGTCATAGGAACTCCAAAAACTATCGGGCAGGCAAAACTTGCAGGGAGCATTATAGAGAATATAATTATCGAAAATGAAATTTCTTCACTTGATAAAGTTGCAATTGTTCTTGGCGAAGAAAATCTGCTTATGCCGGTTTTATATGCATTGCCATCTTCTGTAGGCGCATTAAATATAACTATGGGGTATTCTGGAAAAAATAATCCCTCGCAAATACTGATTGCCAAATTGTTTAAAATGCATACTAATGCACTTTCCAGAAAAGGCGAGAGCTATGTGCTTTATTACAAAGATATACTTGATGTTTTGACGCATCCTTTGGTTGAGCCGTATGCTAATGCAGGTAATCTGGTAAAGATTATCAAAGAGAATAACTATACTTTTATTAGCCATAACAGACTTATTGAGCTTAATTCTAATCTATCAAATTTATTTCTCTTATTATTTAAAAAATGGGAAAATGGAGCAGTGGCAGTTCTCGAAAATATTTCGACACTTTTACTTTTAATAAAAGAAAATTTCAGCAATGACAATGAAGAGGAGAAAATAGCGAAGGCTTTTGTTTATGCTATTTTTAAGGTAATCAATAAATTGACTAATTATTACCTGCAACATAAGCATATTGATAATATCGATACTTTGTACGCGATCTATAAACAAGTTATCGATGTTGCCGAAGTATCGTTTGAAGGCGAACCTCTTCGCGGATTACAAATTATGGGGGTTTTGGAGAGTCGTGTTTTGGATTTTGAAACCGTAATTGTAACTTCTATGAATGAAGGGAAGTTTCCGGCGGGTAAATCTCAAAATTCTTTTATTCCATATGATGTGAAGAAAGAACTAGGTCTTCCAACTTTTAAAGAAAAAGACGCCATTTATACCTATCATTTTTATCATTTATTACAAAGGGCAAAAAATATCTATTTGATTTATAATACTGAAAATGATGGTTTAGATGCAGGTGAGCGCAGCCGTTTTCTCACGCAGTTAGAAGTTGAAAAGCAACCTAAACATAATCTTACTTTTGATATTTATAACCCTGTTTTGCCGACGACAGCCTACCAGCCAATGGTTGTTCCGAAATCTGACGCGGTTATGGAGCGTTTAAGAGAAATTGCAGCAGCAGGTTTTTCTCCCTCTGCATTAACAAGTTATATTCGCAATCCCATTGATTTTTATTTCCAAAAGATACTCCGTATCAGAGAGGTAGAAGAAGTAGAAGAAAATATCGCTTTAAATACACTGGGAACCATAATTCACGAAACTCTAAAAGCGCTTTATGATCCTTTCGTTGGTAAATTTATTTCAGAAAGTGACATTTCGAATTGCTTTAAATTGTTAGACGACGAAGTTTTAAAACAATTTAAATTAGTCTATAAAGAAGGTGAAATTAAAAAAGGGCGAAACCTTTTGGCTTTTGAAGTGGCTAAACGTAATGTGTCTAACTTTCTGAGAATGGAATTAGAATCAATTCAGAATGGCGATGCAATTCAGATTATAGCTTTAGAGCAAACATACGGACGTGAACTCGTTCATCCAAATTTGCCATTTCCTGTTTTAATTAAGGGAAATGTTGATAGAATTGAGTTACGCAATGGAAAAATAAGAATCATTGATTATAAGACCGGAAAAGTGGAAAAAGCGAATGTGATATTGAAATCCTGGAACGGATTAACACAAGAGCTTAAAAATGATAAAATTATTCAGGTTTTGGCTTATGCGTTTATGTTTGAGGAGGAAGCGAAAGATTTTTCAATTGAAGTAGGAATTATTTCTTTTAAAAACCTAAAATCTGGATTTTTGCCTTTTGGATTTAAAGAAGAAAAAGAATTGGATATAACCGTTACAAAAGAAATTCTGAATAGTTATCTGGAAGAAATTGTAGTGCTGTTAAATGAAATCTTTGATGTTAGTATTCCTTTTGAAGAAAAAATTAATTAATGGACAGAAAGCTATTAAACATATTTGAGTTTTTTAAGACTACATTACCTGTGAATTTAACGATCTGTATAATCTCTATTCTAATTGGGGGATTTGATTATTTTTTTATAATGTTTGTTGGATTTGGATTTTTAGTGAGTATAGGTTTTAGAGAATTATACCGTAAAAATGATTATTTGTTTTATGCGAATAATGGTATTCCAAAATGGCAGCTTTTGTTTGTTTGTTATCTTTTTACATGTTTTACGGTTGTTATTGTTGGTTTGATAGTTTTTATAATAAGGAATTTAATTTGAAAAAGCATATTCTGGAAGTCGATGGAATTCAAATCAGTTATAATGGTAAATTGCTGCTGTCTGATGTATATCTAAAGTGTGAAACTAATGAAATTATCGGTTTATTAGGTAGAAATGGTTCGGGAAAGTCAACTTTGTTAAAAATTATTTTTGGCTTGGTTTCATCGCCAAATAAATGTATTAGAATTGATGGAATTTCAAAGAACAACAAAAACATGTTTAGTGAAATTGGATATTTGCATCAGGACCAATTTATTCCTAATCATTTTTCTGTAAAAAAAGTAATTTCATTATCTATCGATAAAAAAGCAATGAAGGATTTTTGTGAGGACAAAATGATTCAATCAATCTTCGAAAAAAGTATAAAATGTTTGTCAAGTGGCGAACTGCGATATCTTGAAATTAAAATTGTGCTCTTCAATTCCTCTAAATTTGTTTTGCTTGATGAACCCTATAATGGATTAGCCCCTTTGATGATTGATGTCGTTAATGAAATGATATTGAGTAATTCAGATAAGAAGGGAGTTATTATAACAGATCATAATTATGAAAATGTAGTAAAGATTTCAAATCATTTAGTTCTAATTAAAGATGGTAAAACGCATCATCTTAAAGAAAAAAAAGAGCTTGTTGAAAAAGGTTATCTATTAAATTCCGCTTCTTTATAATCAAGTCTTTTTGATTTTTTCGTTTAATGTATTTTGCTTTTCTCTTTCCCGAAAACTAATTCGTATGACGTTTAACGAGTGGAAATTTTAGGAAATAACACTTAATTTCGATGTGAAAGAGAAATTAGAGTCTAATTATCAGAATGTTAATTAAGATTAACGAATCGTAATGTTATATTTTTAAAAGAATCCTTTCTTTTTGTTAAGATTTGTTATTTAGTCTGTTTTAAAAATAAAGAAAAGATAAAGTATAGACAAAAGTGAGTTTTAATCTTAAAATCAGGCTTTTTTTAACAAGTGTTTGTTGAACAATTACGAATATTAAAATATCTTTGGCCCATCTAAAAAAGGGTTGAACCGATTTGATAAAGAGCAATCATATCTAAATCGAAAAATATATATTATTACAATAATTAAGATTTTTTGCCCCCACAAATGATAAAAAGGCTGTTTCAAAATTATTTTGAAATGGCCTTTTTTGATTTTATTTGATAAAGAACTCTTGTAAAATGGGTTTTAATTCTTCCTTATTTTCTATGTGGCTCATATGTCCATCTTCAAATGAAACCAATTCGACGGTCGTATCTTCAATTTGAGAAAGACTATCTTCGTAATTTAAAACCGGATCATTTTTACCTAATATCAATAAAACCGGAAATTTATTTTCATGTAAAAGTATTTCTCGATCTTTTCTAATTTTCATTCCCTCGAGAGAAGCTACAATTCCTTGTAAAGATGTTTTTAAAGCTTCTTCTTTTACTTTTTCAATTTCACTGACAAGTCTTGTTCTGTTGTTTTCACTGAATAAATTTGCAATTGCTAAACTTACAAAACTCACATAATTCTGTTTTACGGCTTTTATGGCGCGTGTTCGGTTTACTTTTTTCTCGGCGCTGTCTTCTTTTGAAGTCGAATTCAGCAAAACTAATTTCTGAATATGCTGTGGATATAATTCGGCGAAAGCCAAGCCAACATAACCACCCATAGAGTGTCCCAGAACAATTGCTTTTTCAATCTTTAACGAAGCTAAAACTTCCTGAACAGCATTTGCATTTTCTTCCATAGTATGCACATACCCTAAACAATCTGATTCACCGTGACCTAATAAATCAATTGTGATGATGCGAAATTGTTTAGAAAAAAAAGAAACATATTCTTGCCACATTTTTTTGTTTTCAAGAAAGCCATGCAGGAATACAATTGTATTTCCTTCGCCAGAATCGGTATACGATATTTTGGTTTTTTTATATAAAATGTTTTTCAAAATAATGTTTTAATTTTAGAGTACAAAGATAAGAAAGCACAAGCGGTATAAGAAATATATATCCTTTTGAGTTAATATTTATTCAATAGTGTTATTATATTTTTTATATCAAGTCATACTTTGAAATAAAAAAAACGGCTTTCAGAAATGAAAGCCGTTTGTAGTTTTATATTTTTAATTTAAAAGCGATTATCTCCATCCAACAGATTTCCAAGTCCGCCAAGCAGGCTTCCTTCTTCACGACTATTTCCGCCTGATCGGGGTGCCGATGCAATGATTCTGTCTGCCAATCTGCTAAAGGGTAAAGATTGTATATATACGGTACCAGGACCTTTTAAGGTTGCATAAAACAAACCCTCACCTCCAAAAATAGAGTTTTTGATTCCGCCTATAAATTCAATATCATAATCGACATCTTTAGTAAAACCTATAATACAGCCTGTATCTACTTTTAAAACTTCACCTGCGGCTAATTCTTTTTTAGCCATTGTTCCGCCAGAATGGACAAATGCCATTCCGTCTCCTTCTATTTTTTGCATGATAAAGCCTTCACCTCCAAATAAACCACGACCGAGTTTTTGGGAAAATTCGATTCCGACCGAAACACCTTTAGCTGCACATAAGAAAGAACTTTTTTGGCAAATAAATTTCCCTTGAAATTGTGTCAGATCGATTGGAAGAATTTTTCCGGGATATGGTGAAGCAAATGAAACTTTACTCTTGGTATTACCTTGGTTTAAGAATGCAGTCATAAAAAGACTTTCGCCAGTAAGGACTCTTTTTCCAGCATTCAAAAGTTTTCCAAACAAACCTGAACCTGATTGTTCTTGGGATCCATCGCCAAAAATAGTTTCCATCTGGATGTTGTTTTCCATCATCATAAAACTTCCAGCTTCGGCAATTACTATTTCCTGTGGATCAAGTTCTATTTCCACGTATTGCATTTCTTCTCCAAAAATCGTATAATCTATTTCGTGTGCTTGCATGATTTCTAGTGTTTAAGTTTTCTGAATAAGTCGAATGTGTGTTTGGAATGTTACAAAGGGGGAATTAAATTTTAATAAAAAAGGAATTTAAAAAAAAACGGCTTCCATTTCTGAAAACCATTCTGTTTATATTATCATTTTAGAAAGGAATTTATCTCCTCAAAATATTTCTCTTTTGCATCCAGCCATCCGTAATGTCTGCAGTTTTCAAGTAAAATTAGTTTTGAATTCGGAATTGTTTTTTGAGCCAGTTCTCCAATTTGATTACTGATCACATCTTCTTTTCCCTGAATAATTAAAACCGGATTTTTAAAAGACTTCAATTTGTCTTTGCAGTCAAAATTAATCTTTTGCATATCCTGCCAAAGCAATCCATTTATTGTTGAATTCCCCTGAGTAAGTCTTTCAGCAATAATCGGAACATATTTTTGATCGTAAACATAAGCCGGCGCCATCGCTCTTCCGCGTCCTAATCGGGCAGCGTACGAAGTATCGCCTTTTTCGATTTTAGCCTCCCAGTAATTCATGGAATCTTTTTCGATTTTGCTTAAATTTTGCTCGATCAAATTTGGGCCTTTCAATAAGGTCAGGTCAATTCCACCAGACGATGATAAAACCAGTTTATTAATGCTGTTTGGATAAACCGTTGCATAATAAGAAGCTAACATTCCACCAAAAGAATGCCCTAGAATATTCCATTTTTTAATTTTCAGGTGTTTTCTCAAAGCTTCAATATCTTCAGCCATAATTTTCATCGAAATAGTCTTAGAATTCAATTCTTTCAATTCCGATTTGCCGGTGCCTCGCTGATCATAAATAATCGTTTCCTGAGTCTCCGCCAAAATTTTAGCCATACCTTCAAAACCATTACTGTTCATTCCGGGCCCGCCGTTTATAATCAAAAGCGGTTCGCCTTTTCCGAATATTTTATAATAGGTTTTACTCGAATCGTCGTTGGTTGAATAACCTTGGGTTTGAGCGAAAGCATTTCCTAAAACCATCAAAAAAGCAAATAGAAAAATCTTTTTCATCGTAAGATTATGGGTTCATCAAACTTTCAATTTCATCTGCCTCAATCGGAATGTTGCGCATTAAGTTAAAAGGAGCTCCTTTTTCCTGAACCACAACGTTGTCTTCCAAACGAATTCCGAAACCTTCTGCCGGAATATAAATTCCTGGTTCAACCGTAAAAACCATATTGGCTTTCATTGGTTCGTGAAGCAATCCGTAATCGTGCGTGTCCAGTCCCATGTGGTGCGAAGTTCCATGCATGAAATATTTTTTGTAAGCTGGCCAGTCCGGATTTTCGTTCTGAACATCAGCCTTGTCAATCAAACCTAAGCCCAATAATTCAGAAGTCATGATTTTACCCACTTCAATATGATATTGTTTCCAAAGCGTTCCTGGAGTCAACATTGTTGTCGCTTCATTTTTAACTCTCAAAACCGCATTATAAACCGCCTTTTGTCTTTCAGAGAATTTTCCAGAAACCGGAATCGTTCTCGACATATCGCTTGAATAATTGGCATATTCTGCGGCAACGTCTAACAAAATTAAATCTCCCGCTTTACATTGTTGGTTGTTTTCGATATAATGTAAAACATTCGCATTATTTCCCGAAGCAATAATTGGTGTGTAAGCAAAACCTTTAGAACGGTTACGAATGAATTCGTGCGCTAGTTCAGCCTCAATTTCATATTCCGTAACATTTGGTTTTACAAATGATAATAATCTGCGGAAACCTTTCTCTGTAATATCGCAGGCTTGCTGAATCAAATCGATTTCTTCGCTTTCTTTTACAGAACGAATGCGTTGCAAAATTGGGTTGCTTTTCGCTACATTGTGTGCCGGATAACGCTCTTTCCACCATTTTATAAAACGAGCTTCACGCGTTTCAGTTTCAACAGTTGCGCGGTAATGTTCGTTTGTATTGATGTACATCGTATCGGCATACGTCATCATTTCGTTCAAAACTTTATGAAAATCCTGCAACCAATAAACCGTTCTGATTCCCGAAACCTGATATGCACGTTCCTTAGTCAGTTTTTCTCCTTCCCAAACCGCAATATGATCGTTGGTTTCTTTCAGGAAAAGCATTTCTTTTTGGTTCTCATAAGGCGCATCTGGAAACAAAAGCAAAATACTTTCTTCCTGATCAACACCACTCAGATAAAAAATATCTCTATGTTGTGCAAACGGCAAAGTACTGTCGGCACTAACCGGATAAATGTCGTTTGAATTGAAAACGGCAACACTGTTAGGTTTCATTTCTGCCGTGAATTTTTTGCGATTTTTTACAAAAAGAGCGCTGTTTATTTGATGATATTTCATAATTATTTCGTTTTTGAACTTCAGATTTCAAAATTAGTGATTTTTGAAGAAGTGGTGCAAGATTGATTTATTAAAGTTTTCTTATTTGTTTTTTGGTTTTGCCACGAAGGCGCTAAGGCACGAAGTTTTTTTAATTGAATACTATGGGAGGGTTTACGTAAAGTAGGCTAGATTTTTTACTCGCATAGTTTTGTCATCTTGACGAAGGAAAGATCACACTAGTAACTCTACAAAGGTTGGCAAGTTTGTTTCACGTAGATTTTAATGTTAGCAACTTAGCCTTTTAGAACCTCAGAAGCTTAATAAGGGCGTGTCCCCTCTGGGGCGTCCCGATAGCGATCGGGATTCGGCTATATTCCCGATTAACAAAAACTACGGCTAAAAAGCCTTGTTTTTCTAAATCGGGAGATGCCGCCTCTATCCCTCACGCTTACGGTTTCCGAAGAAGTTTACTGTTTATAAAGGAAATGAGTTTTTTCAATTATGGGAATTTGTATATTGCTACTATATTATATATAAAAAAAAATGGAAGATAGTAACGATTCAATCCTACAAGGTTTAAAAGAAATTGAAAAAGAAGTAAATGAAGTTGTTTTAGACGATTTAAAAGAAACTGAAAATGAAACTTATTTAGCTTTTTACAATTTATGGAAAGATCAAAACAGAAAAGATAATGTAAGTTTAATGCTTGAAGAGTTAAAATTAAATATTGATAAATTTTGGCTGACTGAGAAATATAATAATGATATCGAAAAAAGTTTCAATATGATTTATTTTGAACATGGAGGTTTGTACGGTGGGGAATTAGAAGCTTTTGCTATTGATTTTGATGATTCAGATGGAAAATTATCGAAATTTGAAATCAAGGATGATCAGATGGAATATTTAGATAATATTTCATGTCTTCCAGCTTTTGTTTCGCCGACTTTGTATTATTTAACAGAAAATATACAAGGAAAAGAAAAAGACTTTGATGACTTTATTGATGTGAATAATATTTATGAACTATTTGAAGCTACAGCGTTAATAGAAATGAGTCAATTATTTGCAAAAGCGTATGAGGAAAATGTATTTGAAAAATTAAACTTTAAAAAGCCATTTTATTTTGCGATTGCAGAGCACGATGCTGGCGCACCAAAATTAATTTATTTGCTTGAGTAAGTAGTTAATAACCTCGATAGGTTGGATTTGCTAAATGTCTATAACAATGAAGCCATGAATTCAAAACTGCAAATAAGAATAACCCAAACCCAAGACCTAGATTTCGTCTACAAATCAATATGCGAACTAGAAAACGAAGAATTAGACTTCGAAGTTTTCGCGGCAATCTTCAATGAAAACATCGCCAATCCAAACAATCTTTATTTGATTGCAGAAAACGAGAACGAAGGAGTAGGTTTTATTAGTTTTCACACGCAAAATCTTTTGCATCATAACGGGCGAGTTGGTGAAATTCAGGAATTTTTTATAAATGAAAATCATCGGGGCAAAGGCATCGGAAGACAGCTTTTCAAAAAGATTATGCAATATGCAGAAGAGAATAAATTAAAAAGCATCGAAGTGACCACAAACCGACGAAGAGTCGAAAATGTAATGATTTATCAAAATCTTGGTTTTACTTTATCACATAATAAATTTACGATTTATAAGTAATGAAAGAATTAAATCCATCAATAAAACATCATCTCGTAGTTGGGCTTCTTATGGCGTTATGGATTTTTGCTTTCGCCTTTATCATAAAACCATTTGATGACGGAACTGTAAATTTTCGATCCTGGTTTTTTATTAGTTTTGGATTTAGTGTTTTGGCTTTTTTGTGTTACAGCGTTTTGGCCTTTCTTCAGAAAAGCATTTACAAGAAAATCTCAAAATGGAATCTCAGTTTAGAAATTGGAAGTGTTTTATTCTTCTTTCTAATTTACCTATTTGGAATTTATGCCTTTTATAAAAGCCCAATTTTAAAAGGCGGATATACTTTTACTGAGTTTTTCTCTATAATCTTCATCAAAATAGCACTGATTTTAATCCCGGTTATAATTCTGGCAAGAAGATATCTAATCAAACTCATTCCCGTAAAAGATGATTTTCTTACCTTCACAGGAGAAAACAAACTAGATATTTTAAAAATCAAAAAAGCCGATTTAGTTTGTATTTCCAACGCTCAGAATTATGTGGAGATTTTCTATCTCGAAAACGAAAAACTCCATTCAAAACTGATTCGTTCTTCGCTTAAAAAGATTCTCGACGATTTTACTTTTTTAATCCAGATTCATCGTTCCCATTTAATAAATCCGACTCATTTTAAGTCCTGGAGAAATTCAAATACGATTATTTTGACTCAAATTGAACTTCCGGTTTCTAAGAATTATAAAGAGAATATAGTCAACCATTTATTTTAATTGAAAGTAAAAATGGAAGAAATTCTTGTTTTAATTTGTATTTTCGCTGACAGAAAAAATTGACAATCTAAGTAAAATTGAATAAACATCTAAAATACCTAATCTATCTCTTTCTCGCTTTTGTCGTGATTGCAAGTGATGGTACTTTGGTTTCTCAATCAAAATCGGTAGATTATTATCAATCTTCTTTTGTAACTTCAAGACGAGAATTAGATTTTGAAAAATCTCGTTTATACGTATTCAATCAATTTGTTTCCCGAATGAAAATTGCGTTTTTAATTCCTGTAAACTATCTCGAGTTTAAACAAGTTCGCAGTTTTCAAATTCAGATTATTCAAAAATTACAAACGCTTCTTCATCAAAATATAACTTCATTTATAAGACAAACTGTTTTTATAAATGAAACAATCAATTCAAACAATTTACACAAGAGTTTATACAGCGCTTAGAAATTTTCTGGGCATTTATGCGCTTCAACGCATAAAATGATAAAATAATGTCTAATCATTTATCATTTTCAAAATGTATAAACACAAAAATAAAACAGGTTTAGAGCAATCTAAACAACCGCTTCATTGGATAAAAAGAAAATTACTTTTAATTATAACCGCCTTTATGCTCGGAATGTCAAACGGCATGCATGTTCATGACGAGGCTCTTAAAGGAAATCAACATTATACTGAACAGCATAAGAAGGACTAGTCTTCATTGAGGCTCTAACGTATTTTTGTCATTTCGACCGAAGGGAGAAATCACACTAGAAACTCGATAAAGATTGGCGACTTTGTTTGAGGAATTACTTGTGTGATTTCTCCCTTCGGTCGAAATTACAAGATTGTAAAAATTATATTGCGCATAAAAAAACCTTTGTCAAAGTTTCAAACTTTGACAAAGGTTCTGCGCATTTTATTAAATTGGAATTTGGAATTTAAAAATTTCGAATTTTATTAATCCACCCATTTATAATAACGAGCCCCAATCAAATTTGGAATCTCTTTTTCAATTCGATCTAAAACCCATTCGTTTTTAGGAGTTCGAACACTTTGTTTTTGTTGTTTTTTGTGAAGGCTTTCATAAGTTTCGAAACCAATTTCAATACTTTCTTCCAGATTTTCAAAAAGTTTAACTTTACTTAGAGCCGATTGCCATTCCGGTTGAATCGTTCCTTCAAAAACTTTCGATTTAGATCCGCTTCCGTAAGCTAGGAATCCGAATTTAGTTCCGGTAACTTCTTGCTTTGTATCGTAATAATGAGCCAAAGTTGATAATAATCCCATGAAAATAGAGCCTGTATAAAGGTTTCCAATTAAAGAAGAAGCCAATTCTGCAGGTTGTAATTTCTCGTTTACAAATTTTTTATAATCATCAGATTTTCCAACTTCTTTAATTTTATTCTGATAATCTGCCGGCTCAATATTTTCTGCAATGATTTTATCAGCACTGTCTAATGCGTAAATTTCAGACAACATTCGGCGTCCCTGAAAAGAATACGGCAAGTGCATGATAATACTGTTCCAACCATTATATAAAGTCTCAGTTGTATTTTTTAATTTCTTGAAGGAGAAATACGCATTACGCGTACGATCCATATAACATTGATTCGAATATTGACCGTCAAAAACAGGTTGGTCTTTATGGATTTCGATTTCAGCTTCTAAATTTTCAAACCACGGATCGTTGCTTTCGTTTTTGGTAATCGCTTCTTTTGATATAGTTCTATAAGGTTTAAAAAAGTCAAAAACACCTTTTGTACTGGTGGCCCAATTTTCATCAAAAGCAATAATTCTTGGGTTTGAAGTCACCAACATTGCTAAAGCTCCGGCACCTTGTGTATATTCTCCGGTTGAATTTAAATCATATTTCGCAAAATCGGTAGTAACCACAATTGCTTTTTTCGTCGGATTCAATTTTACAAAATCAATGCAGTTTTGCAAAGCGTCAACACCACCAATACAAGCAAAAGTAAAATCGACAACATCACATTCGGCAAGAGAATCTTCGCCAAATTTCTGTTCCATTAAATTGATTAAATACGAGCTGATTGGTTTTGAACTGTCGATGCCGCTTTCAGTACCCACATAAATCCGGCTAATTTCGTTTAGGTTTACTTCGTTTTCCAAAATAAGCTTAGTTAAAGCGTTTGCTCCAAAAACTACAGCATCCTGGTGAACGTCTGGTAAGGTCATTTTAATTAATCCGAGACCCTTTTCTAATTTTTCTGGTTCAATATTTCTGGCAACTGCCAAAGTTCTGATGGGTAAATGTATGTTGGCTACATCAAAAGAGATAGCGTCAATTCCTGTTTTCATTCTCATTTTTTTTGAAGCCGATAAAGGTAAAATTATGTTATGGAATGGCCATTTTTTTCGTCTATAAAATTTCGAAGTGAAGGCACTTTTGAAGAAAACAAATTAAAAGTTTGATTAAAATAGTAATTTGATAAAGTTTTGTGAATGTCTGTCGGGTCGATATAAGTGTTAAATACTATCTGTAAAGTGTATGTTTTTAGTTTTTTATAATAAAATTATTTGATATTAAGTATTTTTTATACGTAAAAGTACGTAATACGTAGTCTATTTTAAAATGATTATAAATAACAACGAAATGGTTGTAGTTCTTTGTTAATTGCGTTATTTTTGTCTAATTTTTTAAAACAAACTACTTAAACACTTATGGCACAATCTGCACAGTTGAATGCTTCCATCTTAAAGAAAGTGGCAATGGCACTTTCGGGAATATTCTTAATCACGTTTTTAGCGCTGCATGTTACCTTAAATTTCATTTCTGTTATTAGTGAAAATGTTTTTAACGAAGCATCTCACTTTATGGGTTACAATCCGCTAATTCAATATGTAATGCAACCTGTTTTGGCATTCGGAGTAATTTTCCATTTCGTAATGGGATTTGTACTGACTGCTCAAAATACTGCAGCAAGACCAATTGCGTACGCAAAATACAATGGAGCTGCAAATGCTTCATGGAGTTCTAGAAATATGATTATTTCTGGATTAGTAATCTTGGCTTTCTTAGGATTGCACTTTTATGATTTTTGGTTTCCAGAAGTTAGTTATAAATACATTGCAGGTACTGCGCCAGATGCTACAAGGTACTATGGAGAGTTAGTGCACAAATTCCACGATCCAATTCGTACAGGATTATACTGCATTTCTTTCGTGCTTTTAGGTTTTCATCTTTGGCACGGATTCGCATCTTCTCTTCAATCAGTGGGAATGCACAATAAATACTCTAGATTTTTAAGTAAAGTAGGTTACTGGTTTGCAGTTGTAGTGCCAGCACTTTTCGTAATTATCGCATTATTTCATCATTTCAATAATTAATATCAATTATAATGGCATTAGATTCAAAAATTCCAAATGGTCCTATTTCGGACAAATGGACAAATTATAAAGATCATATTAATTTAGTAAACCCTGCTAACAAACGTAATTTAGATATTATCATTGTTGGTACAGGTTTAGCTGGAGGTTCTGCAGCAGCTACTTTGGCTGAGTTAGGATATAACGTAAAAGCATTTTGCTTTCAGGATTCACCAAGACGTGCGCACTCTATTGCAGCACAAGGGGGAATCAATGCAGCAAAAAATTATAAAGGTGACGGTGACTCAGTTTACAGATTGTTTTATGATACTGTAAAAGGGGGTGACTACCGTGCACGTGAGGCAAATGTTCACCGTTTGGCTGAAGTTTCGGCAAATATTATTGACCAGTGTGTTGCTCAAGGGGTGCCATTGGCTCGTGAATATGGTGGACTTTTAGATAACCGTTCTTTTGGAGGAACTTTGGTTTCTCGTACTTTTTACGCACAAGGACAAACCGGACAACAGTTATTGTTAGGAGCTTATTCTGCAATGAACCGTCAGATTGGTCGTGGAAAAGTAAAAATGTACAACCGTCACGAGATGTTGGACATCGTAATCGTAAACGGAAAAGCAAGAGGTATTATCGCTCGTAACTTAGTTACAGGAGAAATAGAAAGACATTCTGCTCACGCGGTAGTAGTTGGTTCTGGAGGATACGGAAACGTATTTTTTCTTTCAACAAATGCTATGGGAAGTAACGCAACAGCAGCTTGGAAAATTCATAAAAAAGGAGCGTTTTTCGCAAATCCTTGTTACACACAAATTCACCCAACATGTATTCCGGTTTCTGGAGATCACCAGTCAAAATTGACTTTGATGTCTGAATCGTTACGTAATGACGGTCGTATTTGGGTTCCTGCAAAATTAGAAGATGCTCAGGCAATTCGTGAAGGAAAGAAAAAAGCAACTGATTTATCTGAAGCGGAAAGAGATTATTTCTTAGAAAGAAGATATCCGGCTTTTGGTAACTTAGTACCTCGTGACGTTGCGTCTCGTGCGGCTAAAGAAAGATGTGATGCTGGTTTTGGAGTTAACAAAACAGGTGAAGCGGTTTATTTGGATTTTGCTGCAGCGATCAAACGTTACGGAACTGAAGATGCTTATGTAAAAGGTTTAGATGATAAGGATGTTGCTTTGGTAACTAAACTAGGAGCTGCAATCGTGAAAAGTAAATACGGGAACTTATTCCAGATGTATTACAAAATCGTTGACGAAGATCCTTATACAACACCAATGATGATTTACCCAGCGGTTCACTACACAATGGGTGGAACCTGGGTTGATTATAACTTAATGACTACAATCCCGGGATGTTTCTCAATTGGAGAATCAAACTTCTCTGATCACGGAGCAAACAGACTTGGGGCTTCTGCTTTGATGCAAGGTTTAGCTGATGGATATTTTGTACTTCCTTATACTATTGGAGATTATTTAGCTCCGGATATTAAAATGGGAGAGATTTCTACAGATTTACCAGAATTCGTAGAAGCAGAGAAAGCTGTAAAAGATCAAATCGACAGATTTATCAATAATAAAGGAACTCATTCTGTAGATTATTTCCACAAGAAATTAGGAAAAATCATGTGGGATAAAGTAGGTATGGCTCGTAATGCTAAAGGTTTAACTGAAGCTATTGAAGAAATTGCCGCTCTACGTGAAGAGTTTTATAGAGATGTAAAAGTTCCTGGAAGCGCTAACGAATTTAATCAGGAATTAGAGAAAGCAACTCGTGTTGCCGATTTCTTAGAGTTAGGAGAATTGTTCGCAAAAGATGCATTGCACCGTAATGAATCTTGTGGAGGTCACTTCCGTGAAGAATACCAAACTGAAGAAGGAGAAGCACTTCGTGATGACGAAAACTTTGCATATGTTGCAGCTTGGGAATACAAAGGAAAACCAAGTGATGCCGTATTACACAAAGAGCCTCTAGTTTACGAAAACATTAAATTAGTTCAACGAAGCTATAAATAGTATTTAAGAAAGTCAAGATACTTACTTAATGCTTAAAACTTATACAAAATGAAACTTACATTAAAAATATGGCGTCAGAAAAACGCCCAAGATAAAGGGGGAATTGTTGATTACCCAATTGACGGAATCGAACCAGACATGTCTTTCCTTGAAATGCTTGATGTTCTTAACGAGCAATTAATCAACAAAGGAGAAGAGCCAGTAGCATTTGACCACGATTGTCGTGAAGGAATCTGCGGAATGTGTTCATTATTCATCAATGGAGAAGCGCACGGACCAGACAGAGGAGTAACAACTTGTCAGCTGCACATGCGTATGTTTAAAGATGGTGATACGATTTTTATCGAGCCATTTAGAGCAAAAGCTTTCCCGGTAATTAAAGATTTAGTTGTTGACAGAAGTTCTTTTGACAGAATTCAACATGCTGGAGGATTTATCTCGGTAAATACTTCTGGAAATACAATTGATGCAAATACAATTCCAATCAACAAAGACGATGCGGATAAATCATTTGATGCTGCTGCTTGTATTGGTTGTGGAGCTTGTGTTGCAACTTGTAAAAACTCATCAGCAATGTTATTCGTTGGAGCAAAAGTTTCTCAGTTTGCTTTGTTGCCACAAGGTAAAGTTGAGGCTACTGATCGTGTATTAAACATGGTTCACCAAATGGATTTAGAAGGTTTTGGTAACTGTACCAACACGGGAGCTTGCGAAGTAGAATGTCCAAAAGGAATTTCTCTTGAAAATATTGCACGTATGAACCGTGAGTATTTATCTGCAAGCTTAAAAGGTTAATTTTAAAAAATAGTTTTAAATATAAAGAACGCATTCATTAAGTTGAATGCGTTTTTTTTTGCTTGTGTGCCCTGTAATGATAGATGCTATTAATATGGCTTTAAATTCTTAAATTTGTTTAAGTAAAATGAATTCTGATGAATGATAATGAATTAGTAAATTATACCAAGGAAGAGCGAAAAAATCACATTATAAAGGAGATTAATCTGCACACGCGGGTAAGTTTTGAAACTTTGTCTGCTAAGCTTGGTGTTTCTGAAGATACTGTGAGACGCGATATTAATGAATTAGAGGCAGAATCTTTGTTGATTAAAGTGAAAGGTGGTGCCATGACAAAAGGATACCATTATTCGTCTTCTAATCAAACTTATGAAATTGAATCGAAACAAATAATTGCTGAGAAGGCAGTTAGTTTGCTGCACGATGGTATGGTGTTACTACTTGACGGCGGAACTACCATTAGAGAGTTTATCCGATTGATTCCAAATGACTTAAATCTTACCATTTTTACTATTACCGTTGTTACGGCTGTTCAGCTTTTGGATAAGCCAAATATTAAAGTCATCATGATTGGAGGAAGTATATCTTCTTACAGTCAAATGTGTGTAAGTGGTGAGGTGTATCATCAATTGGCTAATATTAAAGCAGATTTATTGATTTTAGGAACCAATGCTTTAGATGTTGAAGGTGGTTATTCCGATTCGGATTGGGAAACAGTACAGGTTAAAAAAGCAATGATTCAGGCTTCTAAAAAAACAGCAATCATTACTATTACAGAAAAGCTTAATACTGTTTTAAAAATGAAGATTGCCAGCTTATCTGAAGTTGATTATATAGTTACTGAAGTTGATCCGAAAAATAAAAAATTACAAGCTTATAATAAAGCTTTCCCAAACTTAGTTCTAATTTGATTTCAGGCTAAAAAGTATACTATGAAAATCGCACTAATTCAATCTGATCTTTATTGGGAATCTCCTTCTGAAAACAGAAAAAATTTTGAATCGAAAATAAATGAAATCGATTCAGAGGTAAATCTTATTGTTTTACCAGAAATGTTTTCGACAGGATTTACGATGAATGCTTCTGAAGTTGCCGAAACTATGCAAGGCGAAACCGTTCTGTGGATGCAGCGTGTTGCTAAGCAAAGAAAGTGCGCTCTTACAGGCAGTTTGATTATTGCTGAAAATAACCAGTTCTATAATCGAATGCTGTTTGTTTTTCCATCAGGAGAAATACAACATTATGACAAACGCCATCTGTTTTCTCTTGCAGGCGAAGATCGAACGTACACAAGTGGAAAAGAAAAAGTTATCGTTGAATATTTAGGATGGAAAATTTGTCTTCAGGTTTGTTACGATTTGAGATTTCCGGTTTTTGTCCGAAATATCGAAAATTACGACCTCATTTTGTATGTTGCAAATTGGCCTAAAGTGCGTACAAATGCGTGGGATATTTTATTGAAAGCGCGAGCTGTTGAAAACCTGAGTTATGTAGTTGGTGTTAACAGGATTGGTTTGGATGCTCATAATTATGAACATATCGGACATTCGCAAGCGATTGATTATTTAGGGAATTATATCCTCGAGCCACAAGAAATTGAAGGTATTTTTACACTTGAAATAGATAAAAATGCTATGTTAGAAACCAGAAAAAAACTTGACTTCCTGAGTGATAAAGACTTTTTTGAAATCAAGATTTAAAACTCATTTACAACTACAATCTTTTCTTTGGTGTTTTTGTTTCGTACAATTATTTTTTTGTACTTCCATGTTGTCCCAATTTTATCAGCTGAAATATCTAGTTTCCCATTTCCTTTACTGCCTTTAATTCTTACAGATAATGAAACTGAATTGTTGTCATTTGAGTAAACCGCATTTCCTTCTACAATGGCTAATTTATCTATCGGTTGAATAATTCCGATCTTTTGTATTATTCGTTTGTCTGAATTGGCCTTTTCAATTGCCTTTTCATAAAGGGAATTGTCATTATATGCATGAATAATATCAGTAATGCCCTCCGGGGAATTTGAAGTCAGAAACAGACCAAAAATAAAAACAAACAGAATTGTCGCAGGAACTGACCATTTCCAATTTCGTTTAAGCCAGATTTCCTTTTCAACTAATTCGTTATCCATTTGTTATTGGTCTCAAGTTAAAATCTAAAAGGCCTTACTCTTTTTTACTTGTTCTTTTTTCTTTTTGGCGTCTTCTTTTTTCTCCAGTTCCGGGTTATAAGGAATACTCATATCAACCGTTTCATCAACATCCCAATTCGTTCGGACATCAATTTCTTTTTGATAATAAAATACTTCTTCGGCATAGGTTTTCTTTAAGAAATTACCCGAATCGTAAACTTTATTTTTGTTATCATCGTACGTTATTCGAAGTGTAAATGAGCTGGGTTCAAGTAAATCAAATGTGAGTTTGGTTTCTCCTTCAGAATACTGACTCGCAAGAACGGCATCTCCTTTTTTATTGGTCAGTTCCACAATAATTGGGAAACGTTTTACATTCTTTAAGTTCAAAATTAGATTACCATAATCAGCATACTCTTTAGTGGTTAATTTGTATGATAAAGTGTCGTTTGTCTTCTCGAAAAAATCCGTTAAAGCCCCTGGCAAAAAGGTGAACTTGTATTTTTGTAAAGGTTCTTTCTTGAAATCAACATAGAGTTTTTGGTCGAATTCATCATATTCAGTAGTAAAATCAACGGCAACAGAATCTTTATTGGTTAATTGTATTTTTGATTTGTCGAATTTTACCAAAGGAGTCTCTGTTTCCAATGTGAAACGCTCTCTAAAATTAAGAACTCCACTTTGCTTAGCTGTAATGTTCAGTGTGTCTTTTTTCTGGTCTTTAATTTTAAATGTGAATTTTTTATTGTAATTCTCATTGCTGATTTCCATCGATAAAGAATCGACTTTTATGGGCTTATACCAAACCTGCAAAGAATCTTTTTTAGGGAATCTTGTTACAATAGATTCTAAAATTTCACCATTGTTTTTAAGAACTACTTTAGGTTTAGAATTGGTAAAATCCTGTTTGCTGTCATACGGAAGGAATAATCGGTTTCCGGAAGCCTGTATTGGCTTTAATGCTTTTAAAGCTTGTGATTCCTTAAAAAGTTCCAATTCAAAAAGAGTATCATTTGGTACGGTGATATAATGTTTAATAAAACCTATTTTATCATCCTTCGGATTAAATTTATTGTTGCTTCCTTTGTCTTTTAAAGCGACTAAAAGATATTTTCCAGCTTTTAAATTTTCTAATTTAAAAGTTCGTAAACTGTCTAAAGTGTTTGTAATGTAGCGTGGAAACTCCTTATAAACAACAGAATCTTTGAATCTGTCGTTAACCTCATAAAGCATCACCGAAACAAAATTATCTACATTTTTCTCATAAGCATCTTTTACAATTCCGCCAATAGAGAGTGAATCGATATAAGATCCTGTAGAGAAAACATATTTAAATTGGTTCAGTGCATTTCCTTCATTATTATCGGCAATACTTTGCCCAAAATTCATGCTGTAGGTAGTGTTGGGCTGTAAAGTATCTAAAATTTTTATGGTGATTTCTTTACTGGCAGTGGTTGGTAAAATGATTGGTTCGTGCTTCATGGGCGGCGAAATAATCAACTGCTTATTGGTGTTTTTAAGTTTTACATATTCATCAAATGTCAAAATAATTTCATTTGCCTTAAAATCGGTACTGAAATTTTTTGGGCTACTGTATTTTAAAACAGGAGCCAAAGTATCTTTCAGCCCTCCGGTGATGCTTCCTCTTTTGGCACAGCTCATCATTAAAAATACCAGTAAAAATGGAATATATTTAAAGTTGTTTTTCAACATAACAGTTTTTGAATTTGATTGCACAAAATAACGATTATATTTGCTTTAAGCGAAATTTTTTATCTATTTATTAGGATTTAGGGTATTTAAGTTTTTTCGTATTTCCTGAATTCAGAAAGGCTAATTTGATATAATTTCTTACTTTTGAGTTCCAAAATATAATTTCTCTTCGTTTTGATTAAAAAGTCTTTTCTGATTTTCTTCGTTTTTTTAGTAACCGCCTGTAGTAAAAGTGATAAGCCAATTATTGCTTTTTATTATTGGAAAACAGTTTTCAGATTATCAGAAACAGAAAGAGAGGTTTTGAAAGATAATAAGGTTGAGAAACTTTATATTCGGTATTTTGATGTTGGTTTACATCCGAAAACAACGGAACCAATTCCTGTTAGTCCAATACATTTTCAGGAAAACATCAATAAATTTGATATTGTTCCAGTGGTTTTTATTCAAAATAAAGTCCTTTTAAAATCAAATATTGATATTGATGATCTGGTGGAGAAAATACTTCATTTAGTAGATCAAATTAATATCAAAAATAAAATAAATTGCAGTGAAATTCAAATTGATTGTGATTGGACACTTGGAAGCAAAGAGAATTATTTAAAGTTTATAGAACGATTTAAGAAACTTTCGCAGAAAAAACTCTCGGCGACAATTCGATTACATCAGGTTAAGTATTTTAAAAAGACTAAAATTCCAAATGTTGATTCCGGCGTTTTGATGTATTATAATATGGGGACAATTGCTCCGGATGCTGTAAATTCTATTTATGATCACGAAATTGCAGAAAGATACCTCAAAAGCTTGAAAAAATATCCATTGCATCTTGATATTGCGTTACCCATTTATTCCTGGGCAATTCATATCAGAAACCAAAAAGTAATTGGTCTGCGTTCTAAGCTGGATGTGGCTGAGCTTAAAAAAGATGGAAATTTTGTACAGCTTAGGACTATGTTTTTTAAAGTAAAAAAATCAAATTACAAAAATGGATTTTTTTATGAAGAAGGCGATGTCCTGAAGATTGAAGCAATTTCTGCTGAAGATTTAAAAACAATGGGAGAGGAGTTGAATGAAAATGCAGCAAATACTCCGAAAGAAATTATATTTTACGATTTAGATGAATTCAATTTAAAAAATTATGAAAAGAATATTTTTGAACAAGTTGTTTCTTGTTTCTAGTGTAGCCTTATTTGCTGTTTACGGAATAATTTATGCTTGTGGTGGCGGAGACGACTGGGATTTCTTCGGTTATAATTCAAATTTTACTCCGGAAACTTTTACAGATAAATCGTATTCTCCACTTTTTTTGTCAGGAGATGTTTTTTACGGAATTGGATTTGATACACAACACAATTCAAGATTCAATGAAGATTTAAAATCAGACTGGAATACTTATTTGAAAGCAAAAGTAGATACAGCAACCGTAAGTTATTTTTTAATCGGAGATCTTGTACCAAGATATTCTGATGAAGCTAAAGCTGCGAAAAATAAAGCTGAAATAACTGATCTTCATGTATTTTTTAAGACTAAAAAAGCAAATGCAGCTTCTCTAAAATGGGGAAAGAAATTAAATTTAAAAGACGATAAAATTAAGAGTTTTATCGAATTTTTGTACTTGGCACAAAAAATTGAAACGGTTTCTATCGGGGAAGATTATTGGAGTTATGATCCTGTGGTAGCGAAGACTTTCAATGATTTAAAAATGATTCAGTCAATTGAGAATGTTTATAACACGACATCAGATGCTTTCTTGAAAAACAGATATTGGTTTCTAACGGTCAAAGCTTATTTTTATAGTAGCAATAAACCAAAAACAGTTGAATTTTTTAACAAAACTGAAAAATCAGTTGCAAAAAACATATTGTATTATCGAGCGCTTTCTTATGTGGCGGGAATAAAATATCAGCAGAAAAAATATTCAGAATCCAATTATTTATATGCGCAGGTTTTTGATAAATGTCCTGAAATGAGAGTTGTGACGGCTTATAGTTTTCATCCGCAAAATGAAACGGACTGGAATAAGTCGTTAGCGATGGCAAAAGATAATAAAGAGAAAGCTGCACTTTGGGCGATTCATGGTTATTACAAAGATGAAACACAAGCTATTGAAAAGATCTATGAATTAGACACTAAAAGTGAGCATCTGAATTATTTACTTACCCGATTGGTGAATAAACAAGAGCAAGATATCAATAATTCTTTTGAAGAAAGTGCGAAGGAAAATGTATCGGCAAAAAGGCTTACTGTTGCTGAAACCAAAGAATTAAACAAAAGTAAGATTGATAAAAAGGCTTTTGATTTAGTTTCGAAAATTACCATTGCATCAAACACTGAAAAGCCTTATTTGTGGAATATTGCTTTAGGATATTTGCAGACACTAAAAGGAGAGTACGCAAATGCTGATAGTAATTTTGACAAGACAGAGAAAATAATGCCAAAAACAGAACTGGCGAAATATCAGTTGAGACTGCTTCGTTTTGTAAATAACATGAGTAAACTTGATAAGCTAACCAATGCTAATGAGAAAGCAATTTTGGCGGATCTGAATTGGTTGTATCAAGAGCTCCCTAAAACATATAAAGGACAGGAGTTTCGTTATCAGAACGCTTCCTCATGGAGTAGAAGTTATTTAGCGACACTATATAAAGCATCGGAGAATCCGGTGATGACTGAGATATTTGGAGAATCTCGTTACAGTTATTGGAATGACGGAAATGCTTTTTATGACAATGAAAAGAATCTTTTAGCGATGAAAGCCTTCTTAGCGAAGACGGATAAAACGGAAATAGAAAAAATTGGAGCTGGAATTTATAGTTTGAAATTAAAAGATATTAATAATTTTCAGGCAGTTCAGGCGACTTTCAAAAATAAAATTCCCGAAGCAATTGCTTTTATTAAAGAAACAGATTCTGTTCAATATTATAATTTCTTAGGAAATCCGTTTAATGGAAATGTTAAAGATTGCCATGATTGTGAACATGCGGCGTATCAAAAGAAGAAATATTCTCAAATTGAATTTTTAAATACAATAAAGGCAATGCAGGATAAACTAGCTCAAAAAGAGGATGTTTATACGAATAGTTTGTTACTTGGAAATGCGTTTTATAATATCACTCATTTTGGAAACGGAAGAACTTTTTATGAGATTAGTATAGTAGGTTACGGTTCAAGCCCGTATTCATTTAGGGATTCAATGAAAAAGATGATTACCAATTGTGACCTGTCTAAGATGTACTATCAAAAAGCATTTGAAGCGGCAACTACAAAAGAGCAAAAGGCAAAATGTATATATTTATTGGCAAAATGCGAGCGCAATGATTACTATAATAAAAAGTATAATAATGTGACCAATTGGTGGAGTGTCGAAGATGATAAAATTAATTTTATCGCCTGGACTGGATTCAAAGCTTTAAAAAAGGATTATTCTGATACTAAATATTATCAGGATGTTATTGCTGAGTGTGGTTATTTTAAAACGTACATTAACCAATAAGTTGTAATTGTATCTTTGTATTGTAATAATTAAAGGAGATGGTAAATAAAATTGAACATATAGGAATTGCAGTTAAAAATATGAATGATGCCAATGTATTATTCGAAAAATTATTGGGAGTTTCGTCTTATAAAGAAGAAGAAGTAGAAAGTGAAGGTGTTTTGACTTCTTTTTTTCAAACGGGCACAAATAAAATTGAGCTTTTAATGGCAACTAATCCGGAAAGTCCAATTGCAAAGTTTTTAGAAAAAAAAGGAGAAGGGATTCATCATATCGCTTTTGATGTGGAAGATATCTACTCCGAAATAGACCGTTTAAAAAATGAAGGCTTTGTGTTGATAAATGAAGTTCCGAAGAAGGGTGCTGATAATAAATTGGTGGTTTTTTTACATCCAAAAAACACAAATGGCGTTTTGGTAGAACTTTGTCAGGAAATAAAGTAAAAAATCTTATTTACTTATTAGGAAATAATGCATTGAAAATCAATTGGGTTTAGAAATAGTGAGGTTGAGATTTGAAATTAAATAGAAATCATATCTTAAAATATTTGCAGTGAATAAAAAATAGTAGTAATATTGCATCCTCAAACCGGTCCTATAGCTCAGCTGGTTAGAGCACCTGACTCATAATCAGGTGGTCCCTGGTTCGAGCCCAGGTGGGACCACGTAGTAAAAAAGCCTCATAAAATTTTTATGAGGCTTTTTTTTATGATTAAAGTTGTAATTTTAAGAAAAACTTATACATTTGCTTCAGAATTATAGCAAAAAACTTGTTTTTTGTGAGAAATTTCTATAAATGACCCCAAGTCTAATTATAAACACGGTGCTAATTATTAGCATGTTAAACTTATGAAAATCAATAAAACTATTTTTTTTGCATTTTTTTTAGTTGTGATAAATATCTCAGCTGTTTTTGCTGAAGATAATCCACTTCCACCGCCGCAACAAGCGTCTAAGAAGAGTGGTGGTGCAACTAACAGAGCAGAGCCTCTTCCAGGTATGCCAATCAATCAGGATCTTGTTTATCTTGTAGTGGCAGGGCTTGCTTTAGGGGTTGTGATGATTTATAAAGATAAAATAAAAAAAGCTTCAGTATAAAACGAGGGCACTGAAAAACATCCCTTATTTTGATCAGGTTTATTTTTTAGACAAAAAAAACGCTTATAACAGGATTTAAA